>JAIRVT010000037.1 GCA_031253755.1 Enterobacteriaceae bacterium | reverse complement strand
TGTAAACTGCAACTTGAAATTGGATTGGTATATCGGTAATGAAAAATAAAATCTGAAACTATTTTACATTTTTACTTTGATTGAACTCATCGACTTCTTTATCCAATTCGTCAATCTTGGCCTGCATTATCTGGCGGCAATGTTCAGATAATTCACGTACCTGATCTTTGGTATATTTTGTCGTATCAATCGGCGGCAACATTTCAACAATGACAGCACCATTATTCCAACGATTGAGCTTTACTCTGTCATGCGTGGTGGAAACGCAAACGGGAATAATCGGAACACCCGCCGCGATAGCCGCATGGAAAGCGCCGGTTTTAAACGGCATCAAACCACGGCCGCGGCTGCGGGTACCTTCTGGGAACATCCAGATGGAAACGTGATTCTTTTTGATCTGATCCACCACCTGCGCAATGGTTCCGTGCGCTTTTGTCCGGTTTTCCCTGTCAATCAGGATATTCCCCGTCAGCCAGTAAAGCTGACCAAAAAAGGGAATGAACACCAGACTTTTTTTACCCACTGTCACCGTGCGCGGCTGCACTGCATTCGACATGGTGATCATGTCGTAATTGTTTTGGTGATTGGCAATGTAAATGCTTGCCCCATATTGCGTGGCGTTTTCAGGAATGCGCTCAATCAGCGTGATGCCGAAGATTTTATGCAGTTTGCCGAACGTCCGGCCAAAGGTCATCACATGACGCGGATCCCGTGGGCTGAACAGGCAGTATATGCCACCAAAGATAAAGACTAAAATCGTAAACAGAATAACAATGATCCCACGAATAATGGCTAACATAGTTTCCTCTGATAAGCAGGCCAGTATGACACTGGCCTATTATTGATATTTAACGTTTAAATGGGGTATTGCTGAGTGTGACTCGATCAATACGCGATTTGTTTAATGTGTTATCCGTTCGCTGTGCTATCCGTTAGCACGTTATTCGCTCAAAACTTCGACGCGCTCAACACGCTGCAAGCCACGAGGCAGCGACGTGCCTTTACGCCCTCTTTCTGCGCGGAATTTCTGCAATTCCTCAGGGTTAAGCTGCAATTTGCGCTTACCGAAGTAAAGTATGATGGACGATTTCGGTGACAATACCAGCAACCAGCTCAACATATCCTCACCAGAAGCTGCCTGAGCGGCAGTGATGGAAACGATTTTGTTGCCTTTGCCTTTTGAAAGCTGCGGCAGGTCGGCAACAGGGAATATCAGTACCCGGCCTGCTTTGGTGATCGCCAGTAACAGATCATCCTGTTCGTTGTTGATCGCCAGAGGTGGCATGACTTTCGCGTTTTCCGGCAGGGTAATCAGTGCCTTCCCTGATCGGTTTTTGGTGATCAGGTCGTTGAAAGAACAGATAAAACCGTAGCCCGCATCCGATGCCATCAGGAATTTCTGTTCTTCCTGCGACATCAGCAAGTGCTCAACCGATGCGCCGGCTGGCAATGTCAGTTTGCCGGTCAGCGGCTCGCCCTGCCCTCTGGCAGACGGCAAATCCAGCGGATCAACGGAATAACTGCGCCCTGTGCTGTCGATAAAGACCACTGGCTGGTTGCTCTTACCGCGCACCGCATCGCGGAAGCTGTCACCGGATTTGTAATTCAGCCCTGCCGGATCGATTTCATGCCCTTTCGCGCTGCGTACCCAGCCCATTTGCGACATGACGACGGTGATAGGCTCAGAAGGCAGAATGTCGTGATCGCTCATGGCCTTGGCTTCTGAACGCGCTTTCAGCGGAGAACGGCGCTCATCACCATAGCTTTCTGCGTCAGCGATAATCTCTTTTTTCAGCAGTGTATTCAGCTTGCGCTCAGAACCGAGGATTCCCTGAAGTTTGTCCCGCTCTTTTGCCAGATCATCCTGCTCGCCGCGGATTTTCACTTCTTCCAGTTTCGCCAAATGGCGCAATTTCAGTTCCAGAATTGCTTCGGCCTGCGTTTCCGTTAAGCCAAGGCGCTGCATCAGCACGGGTTTTGGCTCATCTTCATTGCGGATCAGATGGATCACTTCATCAATGTTGAGATACGCCGTCAACAAACCTGCCAGAATGTGCAGCCGTTTGAGCACTTTTTCCAGACGGTGATTCAGGCGGTTGCGCACTGTTTCACGCCGATAAACCAGCCACTCGCTGAGGATTTCCACCAAACCTTTCACACTCGGACGGTTATCCAGACCGATCATGTTGAGGTTCACTCGATAGCTTTTTTCCAGATCGGTAGTGGCAAACAGGTGGTTCATGACCTGCTCTACATCCATACGATTGGAACGCGGCACAATCACCAGCCGCGTCGGGTTTTCATGATCAGATTCATCACGCAGATCCTCCACCATCGGCAATTTTTTCGCCCGCATCTGGCTTGCGATCTGCTCCAACACTTTCGCACCGGATACCTGATGTGGCAGCGCCGTAATGACAACGTTACCCTCTTCTTTTAGCCACACGGCGCGCATCCGTATTGAACCACGGCCTGTTTTGTAGATTTTACGGATGTCGTCTGTTGGCGTAATAATTTCCGCTTCTGTCGGATAATCCGGCCCTTTTACGTACTCCATGATTTCATCAAGGGAAGTGTCAGGTTTATCCAACATGGCAATCAGCGCATTGGCCACTTCACGCGAGTTGTGCGGAGGAATGTCCGTTGCCATCCCGACCGCAATACCTGTCGTGCCGTTCAGCAAAATATTCGGCAGACGCGCAGGCAGCATTTTCGGCTCCTGCAATGTGCCGTCAAAGTTCGGCACCCAATCGACTGTGCCGTGTCCCAGTTCACTCAGCAGCAATTCAGCATATTTTGACAGGCGCGATTCGGTATAACGCATCGCTGCAAAGGATTTCGGATCATCCGGCGCTCCCCAGTTTCCCTGCCCATCCACCAGCGGATAACGGTAAGAAAACGGCTGCGCCATCAAAACCATCGCTTCATAACAAGCGCCATCGCCATGTGGATGGTATTTACCCAGCACATCACCGACAGTACGGGCCGATTTTTTGAATTTTGCACTGTTACTCAGCCCAAGCTCTGACATCGCATAAACAATACGGCGCTGAACCGGCTTTAAGCCATCACCGATAAAAGGCAATGCCCGGTCCATGATGACGTACATGGAGTAGTTCAAATAGGCATTTTCAGTGAAGGTGTGGAGCGGCTGGCGCTCCACACCGTCGTGAGTTATTTCACTCATGTATTAATATTCCTAAACGCGAAATCCATAGGGTTTTTATTTCAGTCATGAAAGCTTCGAGATGGCTACACTTCGATATTGATGGAATCACCTTTCTCTTGCAGCCAGTTACGGCGATCTTCCGAGCGTTTCTTCGCCAGAAGCATATCCATCACGGAAAGGGTTTCCTGATAATTTTCATCGTTGATGGTCAGTTGCACCAGACGGCGAGTGTTGGGATCTAAGGTGGTTTCACGCAACTGCATCGGGTTCATTTCCCCCAATCCTTTGAAGCGCTGTACATTCGGTTTGCCACGCTTGCGACTCAGACGATCCAGTATCGCACTCTTCTCGCTTTCATCCAGTGCATAGTGCACCTCTTTACCGAGGTCGATACGGTACAACGGCGGCATCGCCATATAAACATGACCACGTTTGACCAGTGTCGGGAAGTGACGGACAAACAAGGCGCACAGCAGTGTGGCAATGTGCAGGCCATCGGAATCCGCATCCGCCAGAATACAGACTTTACCGTAACGCAGCTGGCTGAGATCGTCGCTGTCCGGGTCGATGCCAATGGCGACAGAAATGTCATGCACTTCCTGCGAAGCCAGCACTTCATCTGAAGAGACTTCCCAGGTATTCAGGATTTTCCCGCGCAGCGGCATAATCGCCTGAAATTCACGGTCACGGGCCTGTTTGGCCGAACCGCCTGCGGAATCCCCTTCTACCAGAAACAGTTCGGTAATATTCAGATCCTGCGCGGTACAATCCGCCAGTTTCCCCGGCAGCGCCGGACCGTTGGTCAGTTTTTTACGCACCACTTTCTTGGCGGCACGCATACGGCGTTGGGCGCTGGCAATCGCCATTTCCGCCAGTTGTTCGGCTTCCTGAATATGCTGGTTCAGCCACAGGCTGAACGCATCTTTGACGACGCCGGAAACAAAAGCCGCAGATTGGCGCGATGACAGGCGCTCTTTGGTCTGTCCGGCAAATTGCGGATCCTGCATTTTGAGCGACAGCACATATGCACAGCGATCCCAAATGTCATCCGCCGAGAGTTTGACCCCGCGCGGCAGGATATTGCGGAATTCGCAGAACTCACGCATCGCATCCAGCAACCCTTGACGCAGGCCATTGACGTGCGTTCCGCCCTGTATGGTCGGGATCAGGTTAACGTAACTTTCCGCCAGCAGCTCCCCACCTTCCGGCAGCCAGAGCAGCGCCCAGTCAACCGCTTCGGTTTCACCACTGAGCGTGCCGATAAAAGGCGATTGTGGCAATGTCACCAGCCCGTTAACGGCGGCCAGTAAATAGTCGGTCAGGCCATCGGCATAGCACCATTTTTGCTCAGTGCCTGCCAGTTTGTCTTTAAAGACAATTTCAACACCGGGGCACAAAACCGCTTTCGCTTTCAGCAGGTGCGCCAGACGCGAAGTGGAAAAACGTGGGCTATCGAAATAACTTTCATCCGGCCAGAAATGCACACTGGTGCCGGTATTGCGTTTTCCGCAACTGCCGATCACCGCCAATTCCTGCACTTTATCGCCATTTTCAAAGGCGATTTGGTGAACCTGACTATCACGACGAACGGTCACTTCCACGCGTTTGGATAGCGCGTTAACCACCGAAATCCCGACGCCATGCAGGCCACCAGAAAATTGGTAGTTTTTATTGGAAAATTTGCCACCTGCATGTAGGCGGGTGAGGATCAATTCAACTGCGGAAACTTTTTCTTCAGGATGGATATCAACCGGCATACCACGGCCATCATCTATCACTTCCAGAGACTGATCGCTGTGGAGGATCACTTCAATATGCTTCGCGTGACCCGCTAACGCTTCGTCCACACTATTATCGATCACTTCCTGTGCCAGATGGTTCGGACGGGTTGTGTCGGTATACATTCCCGGACGGCGACGAACTGGCTCCAGACCACTGAGAACTTCAATGGCTTCTGCGTTATAACTAGATTGAGTCATGTTGTAATTCTGTCGGTTGCTTCATGATTAAAGGGCCAATCAGTATGGGTTTTCCCTCTGTTTCCCAAGCGATACCCATAGGAAACACGCTATACCCATAGGAGATATGTCACGATTCTCATTGTGACATAACTCAGTATATAACTCGGTAAATAGAGGGTAGATACTGTTGATAATACCAGTCACTTACTTATTTTTGGCAATTTTTTTATTATCGCCACTGGCTAACCCCAGAAAGTCGATGATTTGAGGGAAAAAGTATTCGAAACCCACAAAAGTATGATTCCCGCCTGATTCGACTGTCTGCCTGCACTGCATCAGATAAGCAACAGCCTGACGGTAATCCAGCACTTCATCCCCGGTTTGTTGCAATAACCAGATTAAATCGGGTGATTCCAGCGGGTCGATGTGCATCACTTTGAGGTCATGGATGTGACTTTGTTCGAGAGTATACCGCTCTCCGGTATAGGGGTTCACGTTTTCCCCAAGATAATTCTGTAGAAGGTCGAATGGACGAACCGCCGGGTTAACGACGACGGCAGGCAGGCCAAAACATTGTGAAAGCCAGATAGCCAGATAACCGCCCAAGGACGAACCGACCAGACCAATATGCTCTCCCGCGCGGGCTATCACCAGCTCTTCCAGCAAGGCGGCGGCATCTTCAGGATAAGGCGGCAATTGTGGCACCAGCATATTGATGTCAGGAGACTGTTGATGTAACCACGTTTTCAGCGCATTCGCTTTTGCCGATTGTGGTGAACTGTTAAAACCATGTAGATAAAGTAATGTCGACATTAATACCCGTCCGAATCTAAATCCGGGCAAAATTCATTACTCCTGAGCCTGTGAAGTTGCGTTTGCAGTTGTGCTTCTCCATTGCCAGTCACAGACAATTCAAGGTAACGCCAACCCGGAGCCACTGTATCAAGCGTAAAATTAGTACAATGTGGTTTAAATTGCACGCACGTTGATGGCGTTGCCATGACACGAATGCCATTCCACACTTCATCCAGTTCCTGATGAATGTGCCCGCACAACACCATTTTCACCTGTGTCTGCCCTTTCAGCAGTTCTGCCAAAGCGGGTGCATTACGTAAACTATGGGAATCCAGCCAGATACAGCCTGACGGCACCGGATGGTGGTGCAGTGTGATAATGGTATAGCGTTCACGGTTTTCGTCCAGACACTTCTTCACCCATTCAAGCTGATAGTCCGTCAGCTCACCGTAGGGAACGCCCTGAACCTGACTGTCCAGCATGAGTAATTGCCAGTGTTGGCCGATGAAGATTTGTTTAGATGGTGAGATCCCTGCGCTAGCCAATACATCGACCATGGCAGGCTGATAATCATGATTACCGGGCAGCCAGACACAGGGCGCAGGCAAACGGGCAATACCTTCAACAAAATGCTGATAAGCATCAATGGTCTGATCCTGCACTACATCGCCAGTGACAGTGATCAGATCGATATCGAGATTTTGCTCAAGGATCGCATCCAGCACAGCTTGATAGCTGCGATAGGTATTGACACCCAATAACGAACCGCTTTTATTGGCGAAAAGGTGCATGTCAGTAATTTGCAATATTCTTGCTGTGGCATCTTCCGCCACAGGTATTTCAAGCAGGCTTTCCAAAAGGTTTCCTTTTCCTGTCGATCGTAGGGAGGCATTCTAACGTGTCTTTATACACGAGATCTGCTGACTGGGGCACACTTCATGTTTTTCAACACTCAGGTTTTTTTAAAACAAAAAAAGTGATTATACCGCCAGACACACATTTTTAAATTTTTCATCGTGTTATGCCAGCCCGCGCCACGGTTTTACGACAACGCCACGGTTTTACGACATATCGCTTACGACAAATAGCTTTACGCCGAATCGCTTCACGGCAAACCAGCTCATCACCAACAGGATTAATCCTGATCGATATCTCTCAATCCGCCATGATTAAGATGTTATCAGTTCACATTAAGCTAAATAAATTCACTTTGCAGATACAAACAGGTCAGAAAATAGGGCAATATGGCACAAACAGCCACCCTATCCTGCAAGTATTCTCTGCTAGAATTTGTACTATTCGTTTTATGCAGGCATGTTTTTGATGCAGACATGTTTTGATGCAGAGGCAACTTAAGCAAAATAGCAACACCACAAGGACCGCAAATGAAAAAATTGCTATCTCTTTTTATCGCTATAAATCTGGTAGGTTTCAGTACGTCAAGCTATGCAGAAGATCTATTGCAAATTTATAAACAGGCAAGAGAAACTAACCCTGAATTGCTTAAGGCGCTGGCTGATCGCAATTCTGTTTTTGAAGGCATTGGCATCGCCCGCAGTCCGCTATTACCTCAATTAGGATTAAGTGCGGGTGCTAGCTATGGCAAAAACTTCCGTGATAATAATCAAGAAAATTATGGGGCTAATTCGAAATTAACGCTGACCCAGACGATTTTTGATATGTCTAAATGGAATCAATTAAGTGAAGCGGAAAAAAATGCCGGCATTGCCGATGTCAGCTATCAGGCTGCCCAGCAAAAATTAATTCTGGATACCGCTAACGCTTATTTTGATGTCCTGAGCAAAATTGATTCTCTGACTTATACCGAAGCGCAGAAATCATCACTGTATCGCCAGCTGGATCAAACCACTCAACGCTTTAATGTGGGTCTGGCAGCCATTACTGACGTACAGAACGCCCGTGCCCAATATGACTCCATTCTGGCTCAAGAAGTTTCAGACCGTAACAGTCTGGATAATTCGCTGGAAAAATTACGTCTGATTACCGGTGTTTATTATCCACAATTGGCGTCACTGAACATCGATCACTTCAAAGCGGATAAACCACAGCCTGCCGAAACTCTGCTGAAAGATGCGGAAGCTCGTAATCTTGACCTGCTATCTGCACGTTTAACGCAGGATTTGCGACGTGAGCAAATTAAACTGGCACAAACCGGTTATATGCCAACGATTGGCTTATCGGCCAGTACCGGAGTCGATAACGAACACCAGCGTAACGGTCAATACGGCAATAAATATGCCGGCAACAATTCTGTTGGTGTCTCCCTGAGCCTGCCGCTTTACAGTGGTGGTGCAACTATGTCTCAGGTTGAACAGGCTAAATATAATTTTGTCTCCAGCAGCCAAAACCTGGAAAACACTTACCGTAAAGTGACTCAGGAAGTACGTTCTTCCTACAATGATATCAACGCATCCATTAGCAGTATTGAAGCGAACAAGCAGGCTGTTGTGTCGGCTGAAAGTTCACTGAACTCGATGGAAGCCGGTTATCAGGTAGGCACCCGCACGATTGTTGACGTACTGGATGCCACCACGAAGTTATATCAAGCCAAACGGAATTTATCCGATGCGCGTTATAAGTATCTGATAAGTCTGTTAGTTAACCAACAGGCTCGCGGTACTTTAAGTGAAAAAGATCTGGCAGATCTGAATAAAATACTGGGCTCACAGGTTCCAACCTCTGCCAATAGCATCATTACAGAGATGAAAACGCCCGCAGTTCGCTGAATTAATGTACTATCGTTTTAGCTTAAAAAACGTTATAGTAAATCCGCTATACTTAAGAAGCAGCCCACCATTTGCGTGGGCTCTTTTATAGCTCTTAATCTGATACCTTTACAATAATGGATGCTCACTATGACAATGAAACGGACAAAAGAGATTAACCGCGATACATTCCGCAAAGCATGGCGAAATTATCGTCTGGCACCTGTCGCACTTGCTGTCAGTGCTGTTTTCATGCTTTCTGCCTGTGAGCAGAACGATGAAACGGTATCGCTTTACACCAATGCCGATGAGTGTTCCAAGGCTAATCCCTCTAACAGCGAACAATGTACCATTGCTTATAATAACGCCCTGAAAGAAGCGGCAAAAACCGCGCCTAAATATGCAACCCGTGAAGATTGTATCGCTGAATTTGGTGAAAAACAGTGTACTCAGACGCCTGCACAAGCCGGTGTTGGTAGCAGTGTTAACACAGAGGGTCAGGCTCAGGCACAAAACAGTAGCGGCAGTTTCTGGATGCCTTTGATGGCAGGCTACATGATGGGGCGTTTGATGGGCGGCAGCGCAGCACCTTCACAACCACTGTTCTCCTCACAATCCGCCAGCAGCCCGGCAAATGGTAAGTTTGTCGATTCCACAGGTAAGAGTTATGGCCCGGCGACCGGTGGTCGTACCCTATCTGTGCCAAAAACCGCAATGGCGCCAAAACCGGCAACCACAACAACCATTACCCGTGGCGGGTTCGGTGAGACAGTAGCAAAACAATCCAGTATGCAGCGTTCATCTGCCGGCTCAAGCTCCAGTTCTTCCCGCTCAATGGGTGGTTAAATCACGGATTAAAGATGAAACGCATTAATATCACCGAGCGCCCGGATTGGCGCGAAAAAGCCACAGAATATGGCTTCAACTTCCACACTATGTATGGTCAGCCTTATTGGAGTGAAGAGGCTTATTATCAATTCAGTCTGAAGCAGGTTGAAGAGATTGAAGATGCCACCACAGAACTGCATCAAATGTGTTTGCAGGTTGTGGAAAAAGTCGTCAATAGTGAAGAGCTGCTGACAAAATTTCAGATCCCCAAACATTGCTGGGAATTTGTCCGCTCTTCATGGGTAACGAGCCAGCCTTCACTCTATTCTCGTCTGGATTTAGCCTATGATGGGCAACATCCGCCAAAATTGTTGGAAAACAACGCAGATACCCCGACTTCACTCTACGAATCCGCTTTTTTCCAGTGGATCTGGCTGGAAGATCAGATCAATGCCGGTCATCTGCCGTCAAATGCCGATCAGTTTAACAGCCTACAGGAAAAACTGATTGAGCGTTTTGCCGCGTTACGTGAAGCGCATGGATTTGGTTTGCTGCATATGGCCTGTTGTCAGGACAGCGAAGAAGATCGCGGCACTATCCAGTATTTGCAGGATTGCGCTTCAGAAGCGGATATTCCAACGGAATTTCTGTTTATTGAAGATATCGGTATGGGTGAAAAGGGGCAGTTTACCGACTTGCAGGATCAGGTGATCAGCAATTTGTTTAAGCTGTATCCTTGGGAATTCATGTTGCGTGAAATGTTCTCGACTAAACTGGCTGATGCCGGTGTCCGTTGGCTGGAGCCTGCATGGAAAAGCATTATTTCCAACAAAGCATTATTACCCATGCTGTGGAAAATGTTCCCGAATCACCCGAATCTGTTGCCTGCTTATTTTTATGATGAACGCCCGGCAGATATGGGCAGTTATGTGATTAAGCCGTTATTCTCCCGTGAAGGCGCTAACATTCGCATTATCGAAAATGGCAAAGAAATTGCCCACGCCGATGGTCCTTATGGTGAAGAAGGCATGATAGTCCAGCAATTCCATGCGTTACCTAAATTTGGCGATAACCATACACTGATAGGAAGCTGGCTGGTCAATGACCAAGCAGCGGGTATCTGTATTCGTGAAGATCGTGAGTTAATCACACAAGATCTGTCCCGCTTCTACCCGCATATCATTCTGAACTAGCCGAGTTGGATGGTTAGCATACTTAACGAGCCATCTTCAATACCGTCAACCGGTGTTGAAATAGGCTCTTTTTTATCCCATGTTCCCATCACATAGAAGAGAGGCAAAAAGTGTTCAATTGTCGGGTGGGATAACCGACCATCTTCTCTGTCCAATGCCTGCAACAACGGATGAGGCTCTTCAAGGCTGTCCAGATTTTCACGCACAAACTGTTCGAAAGAGCTTGCCCACGGAAAAGGTTCTGCGCCGCGTTGTTCTGCCGACAGGTTGTGAACAATATTTCCACTCCCGATAATCAGAACACCTTCATCCCGTAACATTGAGAGTTTCTGCCCGACTTCATAATAGAAAGAAGGTGATTGGTTACGTTCGATACTCAGTTGGACCACCGGAATATCCGCGTCAGGATACATTTTAGCCAGTACCCCCCAAGCACCATAATCCAATCCCCAGTCGTCAAAATCAGTCTCAACGTCAATCGGATCAAGAATATCCTGTACCAACACCGCCAGCCCAGGAAACCCTCTCGCTGGATACTGTTTCTCATGCAACTCTTGGGGAAAATAACCAAAATCGTGGATGGTTCTGGGTTGAGTCATTGCTGTCACAACACTGCCATCGGTACACCAATGTGCAGAAATCACCAGAATTGCTCTTGGCCTTGGTAACTTTTGCCCCAGCTCAAACCAGGCATGTGAATAACGATTATCTTCAATGGCATTCATTGGGCTGCCATGACCAATGAACAATGCGGGTATTCTCAGGAGACTCATTCTCGCCTCTCATGTTGCAAATCAATATGATAGGTTATGTGGGTTATGTTATGGGCAATGAAAACGTTATGGAAAGATTATGATGCTTCTTCCTTGAATGTAACCAATCAAAAAATAATGAGCTACATCAAGAATACTGAAAGGCCGCAGGGTGTGGCTACGGCCTTTCAAGCGCACATGCGATCAAAGCTGGTACATTCTACCCCGTTCAGTTACTTATTCCGAACTATTTTTCCCCTTTATCCTTTTGCTTTCCGCTTTATTCACTGCCTTTTGTGATTTATAAGACATTTCATGCGGGTAAAAAAAATATCAGCAAGAGGAAATATTAGTAAAGGGAAAATCGTGCCGGATCAGCTGACTGCTTTTTCCAGCTTAATACGATACTCAACCAGATCTTCAATCGTGACGACTGGCATATCGTGTTGCTTTGCAAATGCAATCACTTCAGGTGCTCTGGCCATTGAGCCATCATCGTTTGTCAATTCACACAGCACCCCAGCTGGCTTAAAACCCGCCAGTTTTACCAGATCAATCGTCGCTTCGGTATGACCACGGCGCACTAAAACGCCTCCATTTTGCGCCCGTAGCGGGAAAACATGCCCAGGGCGGTTTAAATCGTTCGGTTGGGCGTCATCCGCTATCGCAGCCCGAATCGTCGTAATGCGATCAGCGGCTGAAACACCGGTTGTCACTCCCTGAGCTGCTTCAATTGTCACCGTGAAAGCAGTCTGATACTGGCTGGAGTTGCATTCCACCATCATAGGAAGCTGCAATTGCTGACGGCGTTCTTCTGTCAGGCAAAGGCAGACAATTCCGCTGCCATGACGAATAGTCAGTGCCATTTGTTCCACTGTCATGGTTTCGGCAGCGAAAATCATATCGCCTTCATTCTCACGATTTTCGTCATCCAGTACCATTACGCCGTGGCCTGCACGCAGAGCGGCGACCGCACGTTCAACACGTTCAAATGGCGTACCATAGGAGGAAAGTAGCGTCTGATTCATGGTAAAAAAACCTCTTCAATTAAATTTGTGGGTTACCAGAATCAGGGCAATTTTGAGGAGTGTGTACCTGTCTTTCAGGTTTAGCCTGAATTCCATAGAGTACAATTGCTTAAACAAAGCAAAAACAACAGACGAGCGCAAGCGCCCGATTGATGCTGTTATTCTCTCCCATCCGGACTATCACCGTCGGCTCCAGATTCACACTGGATCTGCTGACCTCTGCTATACCCATCGCCTTTCAAACTGTCTCTTTGTTGGCTACGCTCACTTGCCGCCGCGATACAACTTGAAATTCTTTGAGTATATATACCCTAATTAGGGTAAAACAGAGCGCTCGCGGGCTGCATGAAATCGCCGGAAGGCAATCTCACTTTACCGCCGGTAGGGACTTTCACCCTGCCCTGAGATAAACGGTTCGACTATAACCGTAATCATTTATCAGGACAATCGGTAAAGCTATAATTTGTGCTTTCGTCAGCAGGTATTAAAATAGCGGCAACGCTATATTGCTAAATTGACTATTAAGCAGACTCTCTGTTAGAAGGATACTCACCATGCTCGATCCCAAAAAAATTGAACAAATTGCCCGCCAAATTCACAACGCTATGCCAAAAGGTGTCAAAGAGTTTGGCGATGATGTAGAAAAAAAATTGCGCACGACACTACAATCACAACTCAGTAAGCTGGATCTGGTTAATCGCGAAGAATTTGATGTGCAAACGCAGGTTTTATTGCGTACCCGCGAAAAGCTGATCAGTCTGGAACAGCGCCTGAGTGAACTGGAAGCACGTCTTGCTAATCCACAATCTGTGACTGACACACGATCCATTGATAACCCACGGGCGGATGCGGAAAAGAAAGCGGAATAGTGGCAAAAGGAGAATTGCATTGAAATGCAACTCTCCCAATCATTCCAATCATGCCGCTATGTTCAGTACGAGAAAAACGTAACGGCATCATGATATGAGATTACTGGTTTTTTATCGCTTTGATGATATTGGTCGTGGAGATCCCATCTTCGAAGTTCAGTACTTTCACTTCTCCACCCGCCGCCCAGACTTCTGTGCTACCGGCAATCTCTTCGGGTTTATAATCCCCGCCTTTAACTAAAATATCAGGCAGAACTTCCGCGATTAAGCGCTGTGGCGTATCTTCTTCAAACGCAACAACCCAATCGACGGATTCCAGCGCCGACAAGACGATCATCCGCTGTTCCAGTGGATTCACTGGTCTGGTTTCACCTTTCAGGCGTTTAGTTGAGGCATCACTGTTTACCGCGACAATCAGTCGATCACCCAATTTGCGGGCATTGGACAAATACGAGACATGACCGGCATGAAGGATATCAAAACAGCCATTCGTCATCACAATGCGCTCACCACGCTGGCGAGCCTGCGCAACTACGTCTTTCAGGCGTGCTTCACTCATCACACCAAAACCCGTTTCTGACCGCCCGCGCACGGCATTTTCCAGTTCTACCGGCGAAACAGTTGAAGTGCCCAGCTTACCAACCACAACGCCTGCGGCAGCATTAGCAAGGTAACAGGCTTCTGCCAGCGGTTTCCCTGCTGCAATCGCGGTTGCCAGCACCCCGATAACCGTATCACCCGCGCCGGTGACATCAAAAACTTCCTGTGCCTGCGTCGGCAAATGTAACGGCGGCAGCCCTTCCTGCAATAAACTCATACCGCGCTCGGAACGGGTGATAAGCAGCGCTTGCAGTTCCAGATCCTGCATCAGTTTTGCGCCTTTTTGCACCAGCTCATCATCATCTTTGCAAGACCCCACCACCGCTTCAAATTCCGACATATTCGGCGTCATTAATGTCGCGCCACGATAACGTTCGAAATCATTGCCTTTAGGATCGATCAAAACCGGAATGCCCGCTTCCTGCGCCAGCCGGATCATGGCCTGTACCTGACTCAACGCGCCTTTGGCATAATCTGACAGCACCAGCGCACCAATATGCGGCAGCGATTGGCGGATCTTTTCCAGCATCGGCTGTGCATCAACATTCTGGAAACCTTCCTCGAAATCGAGCCGGATCAGCTGCTGATTACGCGACAAAATACGCAGTTTGGTGATCGTCGGATGCGTGGCAATCGGGACAAAATCACACTGAACTTTGACGCTGCTGAGTTTTTCAGTCAGTGCCCGTGCGGCATCATCAACACCCGTCAGCCCGACCAAGCGTGAATGAGCGCCCAATGATGCGATATTCATCGCAACGTTCGCCGCTCCGCCCGGACGTTCTTCAATCGTATCGACTTTAACCACCGGAACCGGCGCTTCCGGTGAAATGCGGCTGGTTGGGCCATACCAATAGCGATCCAACATCACATCGCCAACAACCAAAACACCTGCTCGGTGAAAATCAGGGAGTGCTACCTTCATCCCATGCTCCAAATCGAAAAATAAATTGTGCGAATATTACCACATCTAAAAGTGCCTTTAGAAACACCGGATCAATGCCCAAGCCATTTCTGCCAGCTACGGCGTATCTGTGCTTTCTGCTGACTGAAACGTTCAGCAGGCACACGGTGAGATAACGTTTGCAAAGTAAGGTGATGCAGCTCATTACGCAGAGAAATATAAGTCTCCGTCAATGCTGCTGCTTCCTGTTCATCCATAATGTGATGCTCCGCCATCAGTTCAAAAATGCGGACATTATCAGACCAGCGGGTCAGGCTGGCATTTTCTGGCGCATAGCGCAGTACCTGATATTGGGCGATAAATTCAATATCCGTGATCCCGCCGGGATCAGCTTTAATATCAAACTGATCCGGTTGATGACTCCCCAGATGCCGGTGCATTTTTTCACGCATTTCTCGCACCTGCTGACGCAGCAATTCAGGATCACGCGGCCTGCATAGCGTTTCACGGCGAATGCGTTCAAAATCCGTTCGCATTTTTTCATCACCAAATACCATGCGGGCGCGAATCAGAGCCTGATGTTCCCACGTCCACGCTTCGTTTTTTTGATAGTCGTCAAAAGATTCCATCGTGCTGACCAACATACCTGACTCACCGGACGGGCGCAGACGGGCATCCACTTCATACAACACGCCGGAGGCGGTTCGGGTGCTGAATAAGTGAAGAATGCGCTGGGCAAGACGCAAATAGAACTGGCGCGCATCAATGGAGCGTTCACCATCCGTCATGATTTCCATCGGGCAATCCAGCAGGAACACCAGATCCAGATCCGAACCATAACCCAATTCCCATCCGCCCAATTTGCCATAACCGATAACGGCAAAACCCAGTCCAGATTGCCGGGATAAATGAACCGGTACGCCATAACGTTTGGTCATCTGATGCCACGCCAGTTGGACGACCGCACCAATAATGGCTTCAGCCAGATAAGTCAGGTGATCACTGACTTTCATAATCGGCAGGATGCCCGCAATATCTTCTGCGGTGATCCGCAACAATTGTGCCTGTTTGAATTGCCTCAGCGCCTCCAGCAGTTGCTCTTCATCATCTTCGGGAATACGCAATAAGTACTGATATAGCTCATCCCGATAAGCTCCCAGCGCTAACGGCTTATACAGGGAAACAGGGTCAAGCAGCTCATCCAATAATAAAGGGTGACGGCTCAGCTGGCAGGCAATCATCGGCGAAGCCGCACACAGGCGAATCACGTGGGTCATCACCTGTTCTGATTCCAGTATCAGCTCCAGATACGTCGTCCGGCTGACGATACTGAGCAGCAAAGGAATCATCCGCTCCAGCACCGTATTGCTATCCTGCCGCGCGCAAATCTTTGCCAACAGGCGTGGCATCAGGTGATCCAGAACATCTCGCCCGCGCGGGCCAATGGTGCGTTTGCTGATATCGTGACGCAACGACACAACCAGATCGCACATTTTCTGGGCATCAATATCATTGAGATGCGGCACCAGCACCATCAGTTCATCCCTGTTCAGGCTTTCATGCCACAGGCTCTTAAACGGCACATGAGCCGCTTCGTTACCATTTTCTTCCGGTTCATCGCCAATCAGGTGCTGGAAAATGGCCTGAACAGCCTGCATTTTTTTCGCGGTTTCCGCTGTCAATGTCTGCCAGTCAGCAAACCCCATTCCCCAAGCTAAACGGGCACGATCCAACTCACTTTCCGGTAACGTCTGAGTCTGCTGATCATGCAGGGATTGCAGGAGATTTTCCAGCCGACGCAAGAACAGGTAACTGTCTTCCAATTGACTGACCTGTGCCGAAGTCAGGAGCGTTAATGTTTCGATCGCCTTGAGTGTCGATAATAACGAACGGGATTGCAGGCTCGGCTCCCGTCCGCCACGGATCAACTGAAAAACCTGTGTGATAAATTCAATTTCCCGGATCCCGCCGGAACCCAGCTTAATATTGTCTTTTAATCCTCGCCGACGAACTTCCCGTTCAATCATGCCCTTCATATTGCGCAAAGATTGGATCACACTGAAATCGATGTAACGGCGAAAGATAAATGGTCTCAACATCTGGCGCAATTCATCACAATAAACCTGATCGTCGGCTCCCAAAATCCGCGCTTTTATCAGGGCGTAACGTTCCCAGTCCCGCCCTTGTTCCTGATAATAATCTTCCAGCGCCGGAAAACTGAACACCAATGGCCCGCTGTCACCGAACGGACGCAACCGCATATCCACGCGGTAAACAAAACCATCCACCGTGTGTTGATCCAACACTTTGATCAGCTTTTGCCCCAGCCGGGTAAAAAACTGCGCGTTATCCATCTCACGACGACCACCGTGTGTCTTGCCATTTTCAGGATAGGCAAAAATCAGGTCGATATCCGAAGAAAAATTGAGCTCTCCTCCCCCCAGTTTTCCCATACCGAGGATCAATAATGGCTGTGGCACGCCCGCCTGATCAACCGGCGTTCCCCATTCCTGACAACAATGTCGGTACAGCCAATCACGGGCAGCAATAATCAGGCTTTCGGCCAGCACACTTAATTGTTGCAGTGTTTGCTCTGTCGCATTCTTTTTAGGAAGATCGATTTGCAATGTTTGCATCCACGCAATTCTCACCAGCATTTTGTGGCGAAAAAGGCGCAAAACCCGCATCAGGGTATTTTCATCATCAGCCGCTGACAGCGCCTGATCCAGCCACTCTGCATAATGTTGCCACTCATCCGGTTGAGGCGATTCCTGACGAATTTCAGCCAGCCATTCAGGATGGGACAGCACATTTTCTGCCACAAAATCACTCAGCGCCAATACTGCCTGTTCATGCGGTGAAAAGGTCACTGGCGTTTCTGTATCTTTTTGGATATTGGGCTGTTGGATATTTATCTGTTGAAAATTCGCAATAACATGCTGTAACTGATGCGTTAAAACAGGTGAAAGTGGCAACATAATCGGGTTTCCGTTGATGATAGCTATTCGTTATTGTCGTTGCGTGACCGGTCAGTGATGAGCTATCAGCCATTGCGTCAGCGCCAGCTTACATTGCAGCCATTCAGTGCGGTAACAGACTTCCTGAGCATCGGCATCCGTAGCAGAAAGTGCCTCTTTGAGTGCAGGCAATAAAATCAATGCTGGTGCTGTTTTTTCCTGTTTATCAACCACCATCTCTGCACATGCCAGTACTTGTGCTAACTCGGTTTTTCCTGTGCTGATCCCTGCCAGCCATCTTTCTTCCTGTTCCTGCCATTGATGCAGAATGTGGGTGAGAAGAACGGATAAAGGCTGCTGTTCTTGTGTTATTTCCGATAATTGTGTCAGTTCAGTAGACAATTTCCCCTTGACCAGTGCGTACCCGCGCGCCGCTTTGCTCTTGTTTTCCAGCCGCAGCCCGCCCTGTAGCGCCAGTTCATCGGCTAATGCCAGCACATCGGAGATTTGACCGGTTTTTAGCTCCAGTTCAAATTCGCAAATGGGCGAGCTTTTTTCTCCAGACCGGATTTCACCCTGATCCAGCACAACTTCAATTTCGCTCTGATTTTTTTCATTCAAACCATAAGTCACCAACCATTTTTCACGGGAAAAATTCGTACTGAACATTTCAGCTAAGTCAGCCTGTAATTGAGCCAAGTTGCTTTTTTCAGGCCAGATATCGGCGGGAAACCGAGCCAAATCCAGTTTTGGCTGTTGAAGAGGCACATTGAATTCTGGTCGCTGATGCAGCCCGGCAATGACTTTTCCTGCGGTTTTCATCGTCATTTCATACTGCTCGCCAAAACCACGGATGCGCAGCCCCATGTCCCAACGGCGCAATTGGTTATCCGGCGTTTCAAAATAGATATTGGTCAAATGCTGTGGTGAAGTGTAATGGTTAGGGAGCTGAAATAATCGGTTGCGAACCGCCGCTATCACTTTCGTTTTTACAAATAAATCGGTTTTGACAGACAATTTCAACTCTACCTCAACAGAACGCATATTTTTCTCTCTTAATTGGCACTGGAAGGATCATGTATAACTCCAATCCTGATGGTTTAACCACCGTAATGATTTAACCATGTATTTTCAGGAAATAAACCACAATAGTTTGTTATCTCAACAATGATGATGTTACTTCAGTAAATAAATAGCTTTCCAAAATGATAAGGAAAAATCACTGCTGATACCCTCACTATTATGAAAAGGCATATATTCTCAAAAAAAACCTAACAATGGCTTTATTCGGACTGTTAAGTCAGATTCATTCTGGTTTACTGATTGCACCCGCAAACTTAACTCTTTACTATCAGATTGAGTAGTTTGAACCACGATAACCTCATACACCAACCAAAACAGTTGAAAACAGAATGCAAAAACTACATCAATTACTCAGTTTTACACTATTACTCGGTTTCACACTTCCGTTATCCGTACATGCTGAAGAAAAACGTTACGTTTCTGATGAACTCTCCGCTTATATCCGCAGTGGGCCAAGCGTTCAAAACCGTATTATGGGTTCGCTGAATGCCGGCTCTGAAGTTGTTCTGGTTAATGCGAAATCAGAAAATGGTTATTTGCAGATAAGAGATAATAAAGGGCGCACAAGCTGGATTTTATCCAGTGAACTCAGCTCAATCCCCAGCCTGCGTGAACGTATTCCCGCCATGGAGCAGAAGATCAAAACACTGACCGATCAATTAACTAATATTGATAATAGCTGGAATCAACGTACCAAAGAGATGCAGAGTAAAGTGGCTGCCAGCGATAACATCATCAATGAATTAAAAGCAGAAAATGTAAAGCTTCAGAATAAGCTGACTGTGGCGGAGAAAAAAGTCGAAATCGCCAATTTGCAAATTGATGACAAACAAAGAGCCATTATCTTGCAGTGGTTTATGTATGGTGGTGCTGTTGCCGGCATAGGTCTGGTGTTGGGTCTGGTACTGCCACACATCGTGCCGCGCCGGAAACGTAAAGACCGCTGGATGAGCTGATCGAAGGGCATAAGGTTAAGGACATCGAAGTGAAAGTATATTTAGTCGGCGGCGCCGTTCGGGATCAATTGCTGAATTTGCCGGTGACAGAACGAGACTGGGTTATCGTTGGAGGCAACCCGGAAACGCTGTTATCACAAGGGTATCAACAGGTCGGGAAAGATTTCCCGGTTTTCCTGCATCCTGATACCCATGAAGAGTATGCGTTAGCACGTACCGAGCGAAAATCCGGTCAGGGATATACCGGTTTTATCTGTTATGCAGCGCCTGATGTGACATTAGAGGACGATCTGTTGCGCCGCGATCTGACGATTAACGCCATCGCCCAAACCCCTGATGGTGAATTGATCGATCCCTATCATGGTGTTGATGATCTGAACAACCGTATTCTGCGCCATGTCTCTGCGGCATTTTCCGAAGATCCGTTACGTGTACTGCGTCTGGCGCGTTTTGCCGCGCGTTTTGCTCACGCCGGTTTTTCCATCGCTGCTGAAACACAGGCGCTAATCGCCAAAATGACCGCGAGTGGTGAATTATCTTCATTAACGCCTGAACGGGTCTGGAAAGAAACGGAAAAAGCGCTCGCGTCATCATCACCGCAGGTCTACTTTCAGGTTTTACGTGGCTGTGGCGCGCTGGCCATTCTGTTCCCGGAAATCGATAATCTGTTCGGTATGAAGACGATGGACAACGATTCGGCGGTTCACTCTCTCAACGTCCTAAAAATGTCCACATATCTGAGTGCGGATAGCGATATCCGGTTTGCCTCACTGTGTATTCACATTGGAAACACGCAGATTAAACAAATGTGCGAACGGCTGCGTATTCCCAATTCAGCGCGTGATCTTGCCTGTATCGCCGCGCAATATGTCGATTGGGTGCATTCAGCAAAACAGCTATCGGCAGAGCCGTTATCAGCAGAGCCGTTATCAGCAAAAAAAGTGCTGGCGTTGTTTAATGCCATTGATGTATGGCGGAAACCGCAGCGCCTTGAACAGTTACTTGTTTGTAGTAAAGCAGAAGCCAGTGCTGGCACTGAGTTAAAAACGCCTGTTTATCCCGCTGAAAACTATTTGCGGGAAGCTTTTAGGATTGCAGGCCAAGTCAGTGTTCAGCAGATTATTGCCAGAGGTTTTCAGGGCGCGGAAATCCGCACTGAATTAGAACGGCAACGTCAGGCTGCTATAACTGATTGGCAACAGAGCCAGCGTTAGCTGGCTCTTCAAGATTAGCTTTTGCCATGATGTGGGAGGTTATTCGAAGAAATGATTTGCACCAATCAGCGGAATCAACCGAGCCAAAACGTCATCCATTACATCGGGTCCAGCTTCAGTGACAAACTGAGATTTTCGTTCTTTCCATGACAATGTTTGAATGATACTTGCCGCAACTACGCTCGTTTTTTCCAGATTATTGATCGGTACTTCAGTTAATCCACCACGAATACTGGTACTGATTGGGCATATAATAACCAATCCTGTTTTTCTATTATATTCCTCACTTGAAAGAACAAACGCAGGCCGATATTTACCTATTTTCTTTCCTTTAACGGGTTCAAAATCAAGGAGAATGATGTCATTTCTTTTAGGCAGGTAAGGCATCATAGTCATCCTGATTCTGTACTGGTAATGATTGCTAATTCATCTGAATGAGCGTTATGCTCGTTAATATCTGCAAGCAGATCACTTTCAGAAAAAATTTTCCTTTTTTGCTTGGGTGTCAAAATAATCTTTCCAGAATCAACCTGTATATCCAATGCTTCACCAATCTTCAGACCGATCTTATTGAGAATATGCGTGGGTATGATAATCCCCTGACTATTTCCCCACTTTTTAATTGCGATAGACATGCAAACCTCCATAACAAATGTTTATACATAGTATAAATATTCATCAATGAGAATGGCAAGATTAACCGCTCTCTCTGACAATAAGCGTTAGCTGGCTCTGCGCTCAATCATGACGCCGACATTTTTTGCCGAAGCCACTGCGCCCGGTTTGCTGACTTTGATTCTGACCCACGGCGAATGGAACTGATTCAGCAAAATCTCAGCGACCTCTTCTGCCACACGTTCTACCAAAGCAAAGCGCTGATTCTCTACGTGCTGGAGTACCGCTTCACTCACTCTGGCATAATCCAGACAATGTTCTACATTATCACTGAATGCTGCGCGTTTATTGTCCCAGCCCATTTCGATATCGAAAATCAGCTTTTGCTTAATTGTTTGTTCCCAATCATATGCACCAATGGTGGTAATGACGGTTAATTCTTCAATAAATACGATATCCATCACGCTGTTTTCTCCGTTTTTCGGTTCACCGGATACCACTTCCGCCTAAATATGCGTATTATCACTTGTTATAGTCAAGAAAACGACCCTTTTGGAGATATCCATGAGTATTATCGCGCTTAGCATGATCATCTTCGCGTATTTGTGTGGCTCTGTATCCAGCGCGATATTGATCTGTCGTCTGGCAGGTTTGCCTGATCCGCGCCAGCATGGTTCAGGCAATCCGGGAGCAACCAATGTATTGCGTATCGGCGGAAAAGGCGCTGCACTCGCGGTACTGATCTGCGATGTTCTGAAAGGAATGATCCCGGTTTGGCTGTCCTATAAATTTAATATTCCACCTTCTTATTTAGGCATCATCGCTATTGCTGCCTGTCTGGGGCATATTTATCCTGTTTTTTTCCATTTCAAAGGAGGTAAAGGCGTTGCCACGGCATTCGGCGCGATTGCCGCGATTGGCTGGGATCTGATGGGATTAATCGCCGGAACATGGCTGCTGACCGTACTGTTGAGTGGTTATTCTTCATTGGGTGCCATTGTTGGTGCGCTTATCGCGCCGTTCTATGTCTGGTGGTTCAAACCCGAATTCACATTCCCTGTCGCCATGCTTTCTTGCCTGATCCTCGTGCGTCACCACGATAATATTCAGCGCCTCTGGCGTGGGCAGGAAAGCCGGATCTGGCAAAAACTGAAAAAGAAACAGGAAATGACCGATGAAGAGAAAGAACAGGCAGCCAAAGAGCAGGAAAACCAAGACGATTAATGCGAACAGCCCCGTTGGGGCTTTCCCTCTCTTATCTTTCCACGTCTGCTAAACTTGAAGCAGCAAGTCGCATAAGCCCGGTTTAGTATTACCATCACAAAAAACGTTCATACATGAAATCTCTATGAGGGTATTTCAGCACAAAAAATAACTGTCATTCCAAACCACAACCACTGTATAGGGGAGAGTTATATGAAAGCTCTGATCTATCACGGAGTCGGCAAAAAACTCTGGGAGGAAAAAGCGCCACCCCAGCTCATCGAACCAACGGATGCTATCGTCCGTATTGTCAAAACCACTATCTGCGGCACTGATTTGCACATTCTCAAGGGCGATGTTCCCACTGTCGAACCGGGCCGGACTCTCGGTCATGAAGGCATCGGGATCGTTGAAGCTGTCGGCGAATCTGTCCGCAATCTCAACATCGGCGATAAGGTACTGATTTCCTGCATCACTGTTTGCGGAAGTTGCCCTTATTGCAAGCGTCAGCTTTATGCGCATTGTCAAAACGGCGGCTGGATTCTGGGGCATAAAATTGATGGTACGCAGGCAGAAAAAGTGCGTATTCCCCATGCGGATAATAGCCTGCACCGCCTGCCAGAAGGCATCGACGACGAAGCCGCGTTGATGCTCAGTGACATTCTGCCAACCGGCCTCGAAATCGGCGTCATAAATGGCAGGGTGCAACCGGGTAATACCATTGCCTTAATCGGTGCCGGGCCGGTCGGATTGTCGACGCTGCTGGCATCACAATTTTACTCTCCGGCTCATATCATCATGATTGATACTGATGATAACCGTCTCAGCGTCGCCCAGCAGTTTGGCGCTAACACGATTATCAACCCGACCCGGCAAAATGTCGTGGACGTTATCAACCAATTAACGGATGGTATTGGCGTCGATGTTGCCATTGAATGTGTCGGCATCCCTGCTACTTTCAGTATCTGTCAGGATATTATTGCGCCGGGTGGGTTCATTGCGAATGTGGGAGTTCACGGTAAATCCGTCGATTTACATCTGGAAAACCTCTGGATCAAAAACATCACCATTACCACTGGGTTGGTCAATACCAGCAGTACACCGATGCTACTGAAAAGTGTCCAATCCGGCAAAATTGCGCCGGAAAAGCTGGTTACTCACCATTACCCATTGAATGATATAGAAACAGCCTATGAAGTATTCAGCAATGCTGCGCAGGAGAAGGCATTGAAAATTGTTCTGTCCGCCTGACGGATATATTCATATCTGATTCCTGACTCATAAAATCGCAGTTGGGAATCAGATATCAACCATTATGACTCTTTATGATGACCGGGTTATGATGACCTACTTATGATTACGGACAATTGATTATCACTTATTGTCCAACACCTGTTGCAGCCTGTCTTGCCGCTCGGCACTTTTCGCCAGCATGGGGAAATCTTCTTTTGTCCAGTATTGCTGCGGTACAGGTAAGTTCTGCATTTTATCCGTTGGCCATAACTGATATTGGGCTAATTTTTCCAGCGAAAAATTCAGATAAAAATCAGGCAGGGAGAGCCGTAAAGCAGATTTTTCTTTACCGGAAGGCATTAACGGTGCGCGATTATCCTGAGTGTCATAGTTCCTGCGTAACACCAGAAACTTTTGCGGGACACGCTGATAACTGTTCCACCATGTACCATCCACTTCATCAAACATCGTTTGTGTATCTGGCCTGTCATAAGCGCCCAGTTGATTTAAGGCGATGGGTAAAGTATGCGCGATAGCAGTCGAAAATTGATTCAGCGAAGATGCCTGACCATTCAGGATCAGCGTCAGTGCGATTCTTGAACCCAACAAATTGGAATAGAGATCTTCCGGGGAAAAAGCCGAGATACCTTCTGAAAATCCGGGAATCGACTGATAACCATACCATTGGGCGATTTCATGCCAGGCCGCTAATTGAAATGCCAATTTTGCCGCCAGATAGGCACTCAGGTTATAGCGTTCCGTCGGGTCTGCCGGTGGTGTAAAGGCAAAAAAGCGAATTTTACGCGCCGCCAGCTCATTATCCAACGTCAGCACACGCTCCTCACCAAGATGCGCATAAATCTGGCTAAACAGATAAAGGGTGTAGTCTGCGGTATCTCTGACATGGGCAATATCGATAAATCCGCCTTTTTCGGTATAGAGCAGGCCGATTCTCTCATTACTCATGCCAAATATCGCCGCACTCGCGCCCAAAACGCTGTCGTTATAGTGGTGTTCTCCCAACTTATCCGCTTCAACGATATTATCGATACGGTAAAGCGGTACAGGCACACCACCAGCATCGACTTTCAGGTTATAGCCGAATGCACAACACGGCCTTAGACCTTCGGGTGGCGTCAGAGGAGACAGGGCTGGCCAGTGAGTTTCTGCCTGTTCGTGGGTTTCGCTGGAAAGTACCGGCCCGATAACGGAAACAGGAGGCGATTTGCTTTGACATGCTACCAACAGAAAACTTAAAGCGACGCTAGTTAAAACCGTACCTCTTAAAAATCGTGTTACCCAAGACTTCAAAACGCTTCTCCGACTTGAAAATAGAACCCGGTGCTCTCTTTACCCACACCAAAATCTAACCGGACATTCATGCGCGGTTTGAACTCAAAGCGGTAACCGACGCCAACGGAAGGCAGCCAGTGGTCTCTTCCCAGCTCTGAAGGCGTGTGTCCCAATGTTCCCGCGCCGATCCAGCCAACAATACCGTGCCGCCAATCCAGTTTATGTCGTAGTTCTAACTGGGTGGTGAAGATATTTTTGTCACGGTAGCGACCTTCATAATAGCCACGCATACGCTGGCTACTGCCTAGCAGGGATAGCTGATTCCACGGCACATCGCCATCGGTTAATCGGGCGTAACTGTCAAAGGCCAGCACGGTTTTGTCAGAGAGCTGATGATAAGTCGCAAATTGTAGCTGGGTGGTGCTGAAATGGTTATCTCCGCCGAATTCAGGGGCGAAATAGGTATAAATCAGCTCAATGGCCTGACCGCGCTGTGGGTTCGGCAGGAAATCCCGCGTGTCATAGCTGAAATAGGTACTGATACCAGAGCTAAGCACTGAAGTTCCACCGATAGATTCGGCAAAATATTTTTTCGCTTTATCTTCCGGGTTACTGGCATTCACGGAGGAAAAATCCCAGCCCAGCCCGACATAAGTGGCATCAGCTACGCGATAAAGCGCACGGGGATGAATGCTAAACTCCTGCGAACGGTAATCGGCTTTGTTATCGTCTTCTTTGCCAGCCTGATAACCGCTGCCCCAATAATAGGTCGGGGTGTCATTGATCGTACCGGAGATAAATAACCGCCACTGATCATTGTCGAGGAAATTGTAATTGGTAAAGTTCAGGCCAAACGCACCGGTGGATGAAGCAAAGCCGCTCAGCCCTAAAGAGGAATTCTGGCTGATATGGTCGTGTTTATCTGGGCGATAAAGCCCGATCACGGCCACACCAACGCCCGCGCCCATTTCAGGCGTGTAAAACGGACCGGGCAACACGCCCCAGTCAATTTTTTTGTGGGCATCGAATTCATCACTGCCGCCTAATTCTTTGAGCCAGCCATCAATTTTTTGCCTGTCAGGCAGGATATTGGCATAGACGGGTGTCGCAAAGAAAATGGTGGCGGAGGAGATAATAAGGCTGGGGACGACCAGCCTTTTGATGGAAGTAGACCTAAACATTAGAAACGGAACTCGCCAGAAACGAAAGTGCTGCTTCGGTGCTCACCAAAGCCAATTTCGGTTATAACCGCAAAATTACGGGTTAATTCGATACGGGCACCTGTAGTGTAATTCCATCTATGGGCTAGGTGTTGTTTAACATCGAATTTCATATCATGGTACATTAGCGCTGCTGCTAATTCAGGGGGTAGATTAAGATTACTTACATTGCCCTGAAGGCGCTGAGTAATTTTCTGATACATTGCTCCCGCCCATACCTGAAGTTTGGTATTACCCTGCCCATTAATTAATGGATTAAATACAAAATTATAACCAAGACGCGGGCTGACAATCGCAGCTTTCAGTTCCCCATCCAGAATATCCAGCTTAGTACGGGTAAAATTGGTATCTACGACAGCAAAAAAATCCTTATATCCCCCAGCTAGAGTAAAACCCCCACCATAGGTTTTACCTTCAAAATCGAGATCAAAAGGAACGGAGCCGCCACTGAGTAGTTCTGAGCCTTCTGGATCAAAACCGTCATCACCAGGCTCTGTATCGTGCATCCTGACACTATTCAACATCGTTTTTGATGTACCTCTGGTTTTTCCATATACACCATACACATTTAAAAAAGGAAAAACCCAGCTATCTAATTTAAGCATATGGGATTCACTGCTTTGGCGGGTATTGCCTGTTTTTATAACAAACATATCCTTTAATGTCTTATCAGTAGGATCGCCGCCTATGTTCCGTTGGTATTCTTCAAGCATTTGACTGCTAAATCCAATGTCATCAATACTAATATTCTGACGCAGATTCATATACCCATAACTAACCCCAAATGGCTGCGGCAAATCGTAGCCTCTTGCACGAGCTTCATCGCCCCAAATCGGTAACATACGGGATTCGGATTTTGTGGCTTGGGACAAACTTCCATCGCTATTCGTTTTTGATACCCCGGATTCTGTCATCGTCATTGAGAACAGTGGGCGATCACTATCCGCATAGCTATATGAAGTCGCAAGGCAGAACGTCGCTGCTAACAATTTATTGAAGTTAGTTAAGGTCATAATATGCTCAAAGATATGCTCAAAAGGAGGAAAATAAAAGACCCGGCAGGCTAGCACAAGTTATTTACTTTTCCTTAACCAAAAGTGCTTGAAAATGAGTGAGTAAGGTTAAATATTCGACACCAATAATTCTTGCATAAATAATATCAAATTGATTATTTTTCGCTCTGATAATATTTAATCTATTGACGATAGGTTAACTGAATCGAACTCATTTTGTGATGTGAGTCAATCCGCGTTTTTTGCCAAAAATCGTATTGTGATGGTATACAAGTATGTTAAAAAGTTTTCGCCTCTCAATATACTAATTACATTACCTTGAAAATGAAGAAAAAACGCCCGGTTCTACAAGATGTTGCCGATCTCGTCGGTGTCACAAAAATGACAGTCAGCCGTTTTTTACGCAATCCCGATCAGGTTTCGGAAGCGTTAGGGAAACGCATTGCTGTCGCGCTGGATCAGCTGGGCTATATTCCTAACCGCGTGCCGGATATTCTTTCCAATGCCACCAGCCGGACCATCGGTGTGTTGCTGCCTTCTTTAACCAACCAAGTTTTTGCGGAAGTGATCCGGGGTATTGAACATGTGACGGACCGTCATGGCTATCAGACGATGCTCGCTCATTACGGCTATTCGCCACAGAAAGAAGAAGAACGCC
This sequence comes from Enterobacteriaceae bacterium, assembly GCA_031253755.1. Classification (GTDB taxonomy): domain Bacteria; phylum Pseudomonadota; class Gammaproteobacteria; order Enterobacterales; family Enterobacteriaceae; genus Xenorhabdus. Next base: position 16,933 of record JAIRVT010000037.1, on the reverse strand, counting down.
TGCTTTCCCTGCTCTCCTATAATATTGACGGCCTGATTCTGGCTGAACGGACGCACACACCCAAAACGCTCAAGCTGTTGGAAACCACCGGAATTCCCGTGGTGGAAATTATGGATAGCGTCTCTCCCTGCCTTGATGTTGCCGTGGGGATCGATAATTTTGAAGCAGCGCGTCAGATGACAGAATCCATGCTCGAACGTGGCTGTCAGAACATTGTCTATCTCGGCGCCCGGCAGGATGAGCGAACATTGATTCGTCTGGAAGGGTATGAAGCCGCCATGCGCAGTGCCGGGTTTCAGCCGCGCAAAATGATGACACCGGTCAGCTCATCCTATTCACTGGGTGCCCGGATGTTACAGGAAACCCGCCAGAAGTACCCGGAGGTGGATGGCCTGTTTTGTACGAATGACGATATTGCCATTGGTGCGATCTTTGAATGCCAACGGCAGGGAATTAATGTACCGGCAGATATCGCTGTTGCGGGTTTTCATGGGCATGATGTCGGTCAGGTGATGACGCCAAAACTCGCCAGTGTCCTGACGCCGCGTAATCAGATGGGACGCAAAGCCGCAGAAGCCTTGCTTGCACGTCTGCGAGGCGAAAAGCTGGAACAAGTCCTTATCGATGTTGGATTTACGCTTTCACTCGGTGAGAGTGTTTAATTTTTGTAGCTCAACGTGCTGCTTTCCTTCGTCAAGTGCGATAGAACTCACAATTTCCTGTTTTAACAATCCCGACGGATTGCTCATTATCCTCTGCTGCTGATAATGTTACCGGTAAATAGTTACCGGTAACATTTAGTAGGAGTTTGATATGAGCGATACCCAACAACCAAACCATGTTTTTATTCTGATGGGGGTATCCGGCAGTGGTAAATCTGCCGTTGCCACTGGTGTTGCCCGTGAACTGGGAGCCGCGTTTTTAGATGGCGATTTTCTTCATCCCCGCGCCAATATCAAGAAGATGGCTTCAGGTCATGCCCTGAATGATGATGATCGTCAACCGTGGCTTAAGGCACTGAATGATGCCATTTTCGCTATGCAGCGCACTAATCACATCTCTTTGCTGGTCTGTTCTGCCCTGAAAAAAAGCTATCGGGATATTCTGCGTGATGGCAGCCAAAACCTGTCGTTCCTGTATATGCGCGGCGATTTTGACTTAATTGAAAGCCGCCTGAAAGCACGCAAGGGCCATTTTCAAAAATCACAAATGCTGATTTCCCAATTTGAGGCATTGGAAGAACCCACTGCCGATGAGCAAGATGTTCACGCCATTGATATCAAAGCCAATCTTGATGAAGTCATTAAAAACACGATAAAAACCATCAACTGCATAACTAAGGAAAATTCATGAGTACATTGACGCTGGTTCTGACCGCTGTCGGTTCGGTTCTCCTGTTACTGTTTCTGGTGATGAAAGCCAGAATGCACGCTTTTATTGCCTTGATGCTGGTTTCAATGGGTGCGGGGATCTTTTCCGGTATGCCCGTCGCGAAAATCACCCAAACGATGCAGAACGGTATGTCAGGTACACTGGGTTTTCTTGCGGTGGTGGTGGCGCTGGGCGCTATGTTCGGCAAAATTCTGCACGAAACCGGGGCACTCGACCAAATTGCCGTGAAATTGCTGGGCGGCTTCGGGGAAAATCGGGCCAATTATGCACTCGGTATCGCGGGTCTGATTTGTGCGTTACCGCTGTTTTTTGATGTGGCGGTCGTATTGCTGATTGGTGTGGTTTTTGCGGTTGCACGCCGGACCGGCGGTAACGTCGTCAGGCTGGCAGTGCCTTTATTTGCCGGCGTGGCAGCAGCAGCGGCGTTTCTGGTTCCGGGGCCGACACCGATGATGCTGGCATCTCAAATGGGTGCCGATTTTGGCTGGATGATCCTGATTGGCCTGAGTGCCGCCATTCCCGGCATGTTACTGGCTGGTCCGATTTACGGTAATTTCATCAGCCGATATGTCACGCTGGATTTACCCAAAGATCTGAGTACACCCAGTCTGGGTAAGAGCAAAATGCCTTCTTTTGCGTTAAGTCTGGCATTGGTGCTGTTTCCTTTAGTGCTGGTCGGGTTGAAAACCATCGGCGCTCGTTTCGTTGATCAACAATCTGAGCTGTATCAGTGGCTGGAATTTATCGGTCATCCTTTTACCGCGATTTTAATTGCCTGTCTGGTGGCGATTTACGGTCTGGGGATCCGCAATGGCATGAGCAAAGATAAAGTGATGGAGGTCTGTTCTGCGGCGATCCAGCCTGCGGGAATTATTTTGCTGGTGACAGGCGCGGGCGGTGTTTTCAAGCAAGTGCTGGTGGATTCCGGTGTCGGCCCGGCGTTAGGTAACTCGCTGATTGGCGCTGGCCTGCCCATCGCGCTGGCCTGTTTTATTCTGGCAGGCGCTGTGCGGGTGATTCAGGGTTCAGCCACCGTCGCCTGCCTGACGACCGTCGGTTTAGTTTTACCTGTTATCGGCGAACTGGGCTATTCCGGCGCGCAAATGGCCGCATTGTCGGTGTGTATCGCGGGAGGTTCGTTGGTTCTCAGCCATGTCAATGATTCTGGTTTCTGGCTGTTTGGTAAATTTACCGGCGCGACAGAAGCGCAAACCTTAAAAACCTGGACCGTAATGGAAACCATTTTGGGCACGACCGGGGCTATCGTCGGCATGATCTATTTTATGGTCTTGTGATGCTCTGACGATTTTCCAAAGATATTAACGGCACTTTATGGTGAATAGAGTGCCGTTTTTTTTATTTAGGTCGAACAGTAACGTCATCTCCTGTTCATGGCGTTCCCAACCCGATTTTTTTAAAGCCTGCTCCAGCAGGCTGAGTTCGGTTTCCGAGGGTTTCTCTCATTCCGGCAGGTCACTTATGCAGGCGCTCTTCTTATGTTGGCGGACAGGGTGCATGAAAAACGATGACGTTTAAAAAAGATTCCGAATAGGCTCTTATACTGTAGCCTGATGTGCCAGCGATATGATGTGTTCATGTTATGCAACTATATGAAATTATTATACTTTGATATGGTTGCATATCATTGTGGCTTAATGAGTTAGGATAGTGGCGATGCGATTTTACAACATACGGGATAAACTCTTCCCAATACTTGCTCACCGCTTCTCATCATAGGTTCCTGAATATGTCAGTTGATATTGTTTTTACCCATGCTCCGGTTCCGCCGTTATCTCCGGTGGAATTTTCAGCCGATGACCTTCAGCTACCTGCGCTGAAGCAGCATATTGAGAGCTATCAATCATGGCTTGAACAGGCATTTAAAGCGGGTATTTCCCCCAATGCGCTGATTTATGCCCGCAGTGATTACATCGATAATCTACTGACACGCTTATGGCAGCAACAGGCGTTCGATCAAATCTCCTCACTTTCCCTGATTGCCGTTGGCGGTTATGGCCGGCGCGAGTTACATCCGCTTTCTGATATCGATTTGCTAATCCTGAGTGAAGCGCCCCTGACGGAAGAGCAATCAGCGAAAATCTGCCAGTTTATTACCCTGCTCTGGGATATTCGTCTGGAAGTCGGTCACAGCGTCAGAACGTTTGAAGAGTGCCTTGAGAAAGGGCTTTCTGACCTGACGATTGCCACCAATATGATCGAATCCCGGTTAATTTTCGGTGACTTACCGCTGTTTCTGCGCCTGCAAAAACACATTTTCAGTGATGATTTCTGGCCATCGGCCGAATTTTTTGCCGCCAAACTGGATGAACAGAAAAAACGCCACCAGCGCTATCACAGCACCAGTTACAATCTGGAACCGGATATTAAAAGCAGCCCCGGCGGGTTACGGGATATTCATACCTTACTTTGGGTAGCGCATCGCCATTTCGGGGCAACATCGTTAGATGAAATGGTGGATTTCGGCTTTCTGACCCGCGAAGAGCATGAAGAGCTGAACGAATGTCAGGATTTCCTCTGGCGCATCCGGTTTGCCCTGCATCTGGTGGTGACCCGTTATGATAATCGGCTGCTGTTTGAGCGTCAGTTCAGCGTAGCTCAACTGCTCGGCTATGACGGTGAGCGTAACCAGCCCGTCGAGCGGATGATGAAAGAGTTCTACCGCATGACACGCCGTGTCAGCGAACTGAACGATATGCTGCTACAGCTGTTTGATGAAGCGATTCTGACGCTACAACCCGATGAAAAACCCCGCCCGCTGAATGACGCCTTTCAGTTGCGCGGCGATCTGATCGATGTCATTGATGAAACGCTGTTTATTCGCCATCCGGCTTCCATTCTGGATATGTTCTATCACATGGCTGTTCATCAGGAAATTGCCGGCATCTATTCCACCACATTGCGCCAGCTTCGTTATGCACGCCGGAATCTCAGCCAGCCGCTGTGTGAATTGCCGGAAGCGCGCAACGCTTTTATGGCGATTCTGCGCCATCCCCACGCGGTCAAAAGTGCGCTGCTTCCGATGCACCGTCACAGCGTTTTAAGTGCCTATACGCCGATTTGGAGCCATATTGTCGGCCAGATGCAGTTTGATTTGTTCCATGCTTATACCGTTGATGAACACACGATCCGGTTATTGCAGAAACTGGAAAGTTTTGCCGACGAAAATAACCGTATGCTCCATCCTCTGTGTGTTGAGCTTTATCCGTGTATTCCGCAGCCGGAATTATTGCGGCTGGCGGCTTTTTTCCACGATATCGCTAAAGGACGCAACGGCGACCATTCCGAGCTGGGCGCGAAAGAGGCGTTCAATTTTGCCAAACAGCACGGGTTAACCGATTACGAAGCCGAATTGGTGGAATGGCTGGTGCGTTACCATCTGCTGATGTCCGTCACGGCACAACGGCGGGATATTCAGGACCCGGATGTGATTCAGCAATTTGCCTGTCAGGTTATGAATCAAAGTCGCCTGAATTATCTGCTCTGCCTGACGGTGGCAGATATCTGCGCAACCAATGCCAAGCTGTGGAATAGCTGGAAACAAAGCCTGCTGCGCGAGCTTTATTTCGCCACCGAGATCCAATTACGCAAAGGGATACAAAGTACGCCGGATCTGCGTGAACGAATCCGTCACAATCGTTTACAGGCCGTCGCGTTGCTGTGTCAGAAAGGGATTGACGAACAAAAACTGCATACTATCTGGAGCCGCTGCCACGCGGATTATTTTTTGCGTCACACACCGGATCAACTGGCATGGCACGCCAGCAATCTGATTGATCATGATTCTCCAGAGCCGATGGTCTTGATCAGCACCTCCGTTTCTCATGGCGGAACGGAAATCTTTATCTGGTGTCAGGATCGCCCTTCCCTGTTTGCGGCAGTCGTCGGAGAGCTGGATCGCCGCAATTTAAGTGTTCATAACGCCCAGATCTTTACCAATCGCGACGAAATGGCGATGGATACTTTTGTGATACTTGATCAGAATAATCATTCACTCGCCCCTGATCGGCATGAACCTATCCGCCGGACATTACTCAAAGCCATTAACGATCCTCACCCAAAAGCGCCGAAAACACGCCATTTATCGGCAAAATTGCGCCATTTTGATGTGCCGACCAAAGTGAATTTTTTACCGACACCGAATATCCGCCGCACTTATATGGAGCTAATGACGCTGGATCAACCCGGCCTGCTGGCGCGAGTCGGCCGTATTTTTGCCGAGCTGGGAGTTTCTCTGCACGGTGCCCGTATTACCACCATCGGCGAGCGTGTGGAGGATTTTTTTGTGCTGGCAGATACAGACCATCTGGCGCTGGATAAAAAAATCAGGGAAGAATTGTCGGAAAGGTTGACAGAAGCCCTTAACACCAAGGATAAAGGATAAATTTTCACGTTCACTAACCTTATGAGAGATCCCATGCAGCAATCATCCTCTATGACCAAACTCATGGCTACGATTGAAAACGCGTTTGAAAACCGCGCTAACATCACACCGGCCACCGTTGACGCAACAACCCGTGAAGCTGTCAACCAAGTTATTCAAATGCTGGATAGCGGTAAACTGCGGGTCGCGGAAAAAATCGACGGTGAGTGGGTGACTCACCAATGGCTGAAAAAAGCCGTCTTACTGTCTTTCCGCATCAATGATAATCAAGTGATGGAAGGCGCTGAAAGCCGCTATTTCGACAAAGTGCCGATGAAATTTGCAGATTATGATCAGGCGCGTTTCGAAAAAGAAGGTTTCCGCGTCGTTCCGCCGGCCGCCGTTCGTCAGGGTGCATTTATCGCGCGCAATACCGTGCTAATGCCTTCTTATGTCAACCTCGGCGCGTATGTGGATGAAGGCTCGATGGTGGATACTTGGGCAACCGTAGGATCCTGCGCTCAGATTGGCAAAAACGTGCATTTATCCGGCGGTGTCGGTATTGGCGGCGTTCTCGAACCCTTACAGGCTAACCCGACGATCATTGAAGATAACTGCTTTATCGGCGCCCGTTCTGAAATCGTCGAAGGGGTGATTGTGGAAGAAGGTTCGGTTATCTCAATGGGGGTTTACATCGGCCAGAGCACCAAAATCTACGATCGTGAAACAGGCGAAATTCACTACGGCCGGGTGCCGGCGGGATCGGTTGTTGTCTCCGGCAACCTGCCATCCAAAGATGGTCGCTACAGCCTGTATTGCGCGGTGATTGTGAAAAAAGTGGATGCCAAAACTCGTGGCAAGGTGGGAATTAACGAACTATTGCGGAGTATTGACTAGTGGAGGTTGTTGACTTTTCACAATAACGAAATGGATAATCATTCCGTTATTTTTTCTGATATTTTCCACTCCACTTATTTTCTATCAGTGACAGGTGACGCGCTATGTACGACAACTTGAAAAGTTTGGGGATCACGCATCCTGAAGATATTGATCGCTATAGCCTCCGTCAGGAAGCGAATAACGATATTCTTAAGATTTATTTCCGCAAGGATAAAGGCGAATTTTTCGCCAAAAGTGTTAAATTTAAATACCCACGCCAACTGAAAACCGTCTCTGACGATAATTCAGGGCAAGGTTATAAAGAAATCAACGAAATTAACACTAACCTGCGTTACGTACTCGAAGAGCTGGATCAAATTTGCAAACTTGAGCAGGTAGAAGTGGATTTGAAACACAAAATTCTGGACGATTTACGTCATCTTGAGAATGTCGTTGCCAACAAGATCGCAGAAATTGAAGCCGATTTGGAAAAACTGACTCGCGGTAAATAGTTTGCAATAAGCAGTTTGCGATAAATAGGTTGCGATAAATAATTTTAAGAAGCGGTGGCTGACGCACCGCTTAATTTTTTAATACGGGCATTAAACGCGGCGTTCTAAATTAGAGCAAGGTGCCCCACTCAGTCACCCAATCCTTGGCAAAAACTTCCGGCTCAGCCACATCGGTCCCATCAATCAACAGAACTTCTCCGATCCGTTTGGCGCTCTGCTCTTGCAGCAATTCATCAAAAGTACGGCCGCCGCCACAGAATGTGTCATAACTGCTGTCACCCAACGCAATCACGCCATAATGCAAATCAGGCTGATAACCCAATTGATCCTTAAGCTCCGTATACAGCGGCTGGATATTATCCGGCAGATCGCCATTTCCGGTTGTCGATGTCACTACCAGCACCACCTGTTGCAAATATTCCTGCCATTGTGCCAGCGTTCCCTCTTCAAATACTTTAGCTTCATGACCCTGTTGCTCAAGAATTCGTTGTGCCTCTTCGGCAACCGCCTGTGCATTGCCGTAAACCGTACCAACAAAAATACCAATCTTTGCCATAGATATGATCCCTTTGATACTGCCTTAATTGATGTGAAGTTTAGCCTTTTTATCCTTCGAATTGCTCTCCGCTTGCCTGCAACCCGAAACCCGCCGAGCATTCCAGCTCAGGTACGATGCCCTGCCAGCCAAATTGCTCAAGCAAGTATTGCCACGTTTGATCCCAACGGGCAGTCAGCAACAGATCCTCGCCTGTCACCGGATGTTTTAACTGAAGATGGCTGGCATGTAGCATTAATCTGTCCGCCTGATAATGTTCGGCAACACCACGATTTTGCCGCAAATCACCGTGTGTGGTATCTCCGATAATAGGATGACGAATATGTGCCATATGCCGCCGCAACTGGTGTTTCCGCCCCGTTTGCGGATTCAGTTCCAACAGGCTGAAACGCGATGTCGGATAGCGCCCGATTGTAACCGGACACTCAACTTTCGCCAATGCACGATAACGCGTAATGGCTGATTGCGCTTCCCGGTCGGTATTCGCGAATTTATCAGCGATTTTATCCAGCTCTTCCATCAACGCATAGTCGATAATATCCTCACCTTCGACATAACCACGCACCACCGCGTGATAGGTTTTTTGCGTCTGTTGGTATTCAAATTGCTGAGAAAGTGTTCTGGCGACATCACTTGACAACCCCATCAACAAAACACCGGATGTCGGCCTGTCGAGACGATGGACAGGGAAAACATGCTGGCCAATTTGGTCGCGCAGAGTTTGCATGACAAACACCGTTTCACGACGCGCCAGCCAACTACGGTGAACCAGCCAGCCTGCGGGTTTATTCACCGCAACAATATGCTCATCCTGATAAATAATTTCCAGCATATTCACTATTCCGTATCGCTATGATGAGAACCGCGATTCTGTGCGCCTGAATCCTGCACAAACAGGCTGTCCAGCTCACGCAAATGCTTAAGCAGGGGCAAATAACACTCGGTTTCTTCCTTGTACACTTCTTCAAAATAGGGCGCGATAGCAAAGGCTGTCGGCAAACAGGCTTTTTGCTCGATCAGCGCTAACATTCTGGGAATCAATACCCACTGAAGCCACTCTTCGGCCGCCATCGTATCAATCGAAAATGGCTCTGTACTTTCGAACGCCTCCGGCTTAGGCGGATGGCTTTGCCATAGGCCAATCGTTTTCATCGCGGCTTCAATGAGCTGTAACTTGTGTAGAATTTGTTTCTCTATATTCATGGTTTTTATCTGGTAAAAATACTTATCACGTCAACGCCGGGTTAAGGGCAGAAAGGAATGTGGCTAAATCAGCGGCTAAGCGCTTGCGTTCGCTGCTGCCAAACTGCTCAAGAATAACTTGACCGGTCAGATTGCACACCGAAATTAGCCCCATATCGGAATCCGTCGTACCAATAAATACAGTCGGAGAGAGTTTCAGCCGCTTTTGTGTGACGAGATGACCAATCAGGTTTTCCTGCAATCGGATAAAGTCATCTTCACTCCATACCTGAATCAGGCTGAGCGCCAGACCGTCAAAATTGGCGGTCATATCACCGGCCAGCTGTAAGGTATAGTAATCATGGATTGGCGCCTGTAAATGGATATCCAAGGCATTTTCTACTTTATTCAGTTTATCCGGCGCAGAAAAAGGCCGGGGCAGCCAATATACCGACTGCTCTCCCGTCCGCTCGATACAGGGAGAAGGGATGCCATACAGATCATGACTGGCAGGCGGCAGCCCGGTTTCTTGCTGCCACAGTTCAACATAGCGACGGGTAAAATCAGACAAGGCGTCTGTCACATTAAAGGTCATAGGATGATTCATTCCATTTATTCCATATATTCAATTTAATACCGCTTTCTATACCCTATGAATTTCGAGTTGCATCGCGGCGGCAAGCGAGTGCAGCCAACAAAGAGGCAGCTTGAAAGATGACGGGTATATACATTTTTCAGCTAGATGACAACTAATTTTAATAACCCTGCTTTCATAAAATAATAGTGTGAAACCTCATACTATTCAGAGTTTGCAGGAAATTAATTCACGCCAAGTAATATATCATACAGAGTTAATACGAATTGACGGTAATAACCGAAATGATTATCAATAATAAGTTAATTTAATTTCGAGAAATTAACGCGGAAATAACATTAATTTATAAATCGCTTTCCAAAATGATAAGGAAAAATCACTACTGATACTATCACTATTATGAAAAGACATATATTCGTATTAAAAATTAATTCAGATAATAAATTCATTTAAATAAGTAATATAAGGAAACAATATAATGAATATAGAAAATAGCGCTATTAAGAATGAAGAAAGTTTAATTGACTTTCCCGATAATATCACATTAAAAAATATCAACTTTATTAACTGGTCAAAGGAAATTAAAGCAAATAACATTCAATGCTGTATACCTAAATCGGATAAAGAAGTTCTTGCCGTTGTTAATTGGGCAGGGAAGCAAAATTATAAACTGCGGGTTGTGGGGGAATCACATAACTGGTCTCCGTTGATTATTTCATCGAATAATCAGGCAACAAACCGTACTCTCCTGATGGATCTCACTCAATATTTCTCCCAAATAAGTATCAAACATTTGCCTGAATATTCCATTGTCACCGCGCAAACCGGCATATTGATGGAAACACTCATGACAAAAATGGAAGAACAGGGAATTGGTTTTACTGCAACGCCTGCCCCCGGCGATTTAACGCTGGGCGGCGTTTTAGCCATCGGCGGTCATGGAACCAGTATTAAAGCACTGAATGAAACACCACAATCAGGCCATACTTATGGCTCTCTCAGCAATACGATATTGTCCCTGACTGCCGTCGTGTGGGATGAGAAAAGTGAGCAATATATCATTAAACGCTTTAAACGAAATGAGCCGGATTGTGCCCCGCTTCTCGTTCACTTAGGCTGCTCTCTGATTTTAAATGCCGAACTTCAGGCAGGAAAAAATCAACGTCTTCAATGCGAAAGTATGACCCATATTTCGGCCACAGAGCTTTTTGCCGAAACTTTTGCCGAAACTTTTGCCAAAAAACCGGACGACAAAAATAAAAGAACGTTCAGCTCTTTTCTTGACGCAGGTGGCCGAGCCGAAGCTATTTTATTTCCATTCACAGAGAAGCCTTGGCTAAAAGTCTGGCGTATTGCACCGGAAAAACCGCAGGCCAGTACTGACGTGACGCATCCGTATAATTACCCATTTTCGGATAATATTCCTGTTCAGCTTTCTGATTTAGCCAAAGAAATAACGCATCTCACGCCTGCGCTTACTCCACTATTCGGCCAGCTTCAATTCAGTCTTACAGAAAGCGCCCTTTTGACAGGCAAAAAAGATCTCTGGGGCTGGAGCAAAAACGTACTTCTCTATGTTAAACCCACCACATTGCGTGTGACTGCCAATGGCTACGCAATATTGACCAGCCGGAATACTATTCAGAAAGTCTTAAATCGCTTTTACTCCCAATGGAAAACATTAATAAAAGAGTATCAAAACCACGGAAAATTTCCGGTTAACGGGCCGATTGAAATCCGGGTTTCAGGGTTGGATACGCCAGCGGAAGTAGTACAGGCAGATGCAGTTGTGCCAAGTTTATCCGCGATTCGACCACGCCCGGATAAGCCACAGTGGGATGTTGCCATCTGGCTTGATGTGTTAACGCTGCCGGACACAAAATATGCGGCGGAATTTTATCATCAACTTGAACAATGGATGTTTAAAGAATTTGATGATTCTTACGCTTCTATTCGCGTCGAGTGGAGTAAAGGCTGGGCATACAGCGAAAATGCCGCTTGGGATGAAAATGAAATATTAACCCAAAGAATTCCGGCATCATTGACTGACGGATTACCGGTTGACAATAATTGGTATTCAGCAATTAATACATTAAAGAAATTCGATCCCCACGGCGTGTTTAGATCGCCATTGTTGGATAAATTACTTTCTGCTGCCAATTTCCGTACCCAAAAATAAATTTTTAAGGAATTTTATGTCTTTGTATCAAGATGATCAGGCGCTCGCCCAGCTTACTCTGGGCAAGGCAACTTCCTACAGCGATAAATATGATCCGACCTTATTGCAAGCTGTTCCCCGCAGCCTGAACCGTGAACCTCTTGGGTTATATCCTGATAACCTGCCGTTTCACGGCGCCGATATCTGGACGATGTATGAGCTGTCTTGGCTCAATGCACGGGGCGTTCCGCAGGTTGCCATCGGTCATGTCAGCCTGAGTGCGGACAGTGAAAATCTGATCGAATCAAAAAGTTTTAAACTTTACCTGAACAGCTTTAACCAGACCCGTTTTGCGGATTGGGGCGCGGTACAAAAAACCCTGCAACACGATTTATCCGCTTGCGCCAAAGGTGACATTGACGTTGTTCTCATCCCCCTGCATGATTTCAGCCAGCAGCCAATCGCCGATTTTGCAGGTAATTGCATCGATAATCAGGATATTGACATTGATGATTATCAGTTCAATCGCGATTATCTTAACAAGGCGGCGACGGGAGACGTTGTAGAAGAGGTGTTGGTCAGCCATTTACTGAAATCAAACTGCCTGATCACAAACCAGCCAGATTGGGGTTCAGTACAAATCCGTTATACCGGACGTAAAATCGATCAGGAAAAATTACTGCGCTATCTGGTTTCATTTCGTCATCATAATGAATTTCATGAGCAGTGTGTTGAACGTATTTTCAACGATTTAATGGCATTGTGTGCCCCGGAAAAACTGACCGTTTATGCCCGTTATACCCGTCGTGGCGGGTTGGATATCAACCCGTGGCGCAGTAATCACGCATTTGAACCAACAACGGAAAGATTAGCCCGTCAATAATCAATCACGTTATACCGATGGCATCCATTCATACATCATCGGTATAACGCGGGCTGGCTTATACTGAATACTGTCATATCTATTATTGAGTATTAAGAAAACCCACTAGGGGATAAGGAGCCGTTCTTGATAACACATGTCAGCCCGTTAGGGTCAATGGATTTACTCTCTCAGCTTGAAGTCGATGCGCTGAAACGTACCGCAAGCAGCGATCTATACCGTTTGTTCCGCAATTGCTCACTCGCCGTGCTTAACTCCGGCAGCCAGACTGATAACAGTAAAGAGTTACTGTCAAAGTATGAAGATTTTCACATTAACGTGCTGCGCAGAGAACGCGGCGTCAAACTGGAGTTGATTAATCCGCCGGAAGATGCGTTTGTCGATGGCAAGCTGATTCGCTCCTTGCAGGCCAACTTATTCGCCGTCTTACGGGATATTCTGTTTGTTCACGCCCAACTTGTGGATGCGCAAAAAAACCATTCGCTGGATCTGGATAATGGTATGCACATTACCAACACCATTTTCTCCATTCTGCGCAACGCCAAAGCCCTGCATCTTGCCGAAGATCCGAACCTGATCGTTTGCTGGGGCGGGCACTCCATCAACGAAAATGAGTATCTGTATGCCCGAAAAGTCGGCAACGAACTGGGTTTGCGGGAGCTGAATATTTGTACCGGTTGTGGACCCGGTGCAATGGAAGCACCGATGAAAGGGGCTGCGGTCGGTCATGCCCAGCAACAATATAAAAACAGCCGTTTTATCGGTATCACAGAACCTTCCATTATTGCGGCTGAACCGCCTAACCCGCTGGTGAATGAACTGCTCATCATGCCGGATATTGAAAAACGGCTGGAGGCTTTTGTCCGCCTCGCGCACGGTATTATCATTTTTCCGGGCGGCGTCGGCACCGCAGAAGAGCTGCTGTATTTATTAGGAATTCTGATGAATACCGAAAATCAGGGACAAGTCCTGCCATTGGTATTAACCGGGCCGAAAGAGAGTGCTGACTATTTTTACATTTTGGATGAATTTATCGTCAATACACTGGGCGAACAGGCGCGCAGGCATTACCGGATTATTGTGGACGATCCGGCAGACGTTGCCAGAGAGATGAAAAAAGCGATGCCGTTGGTGAAAGAAAACCGCCGTTCAACCGGAGATGCCTACAGTTTTAACTGGGCAATGAAAATTCCTGATGATTTGCAGCATCCTTTTGAGCCGACGCATGAAAATATGGCCAGTCTGGATCTCCACCTTAACCAGCCTCCCGAAAATCTGGCGGCGGCTTTGCGTCGGGCATTTTCCGGTATCGTGGCCGGTAATGTGAAGGAAAGCGGCATTCAGGCTATCGAGAAGCACGGTGTATTCAAACTCCACGGTGATGCCGACATCATGCGCAGAATGGACAGTTTACTGGAAGATTTTGTCAGACAGGATCGCATGAAACTTCCGGGTGGCACGGCCTATGAGCCCTGTTATAAAATCATCCGCTAACCCACGATGTCCGCTAACCCATGATGGATGAAGCCTGATTATGATCCACCTTTTAATTGTCGATGCCCTGAACCTGATCCGACGCATCCATGCTGTGCAGGGAAGCCCCTGTGCAGTCGCCTGTGAACAGGCATTGAAGCAATTAATCACCCATTCTTCGCCGACTCATGCTGTTGCGGTCTTTGATGAAGATGACCGCAGCCATAGCTGGCGCCATCAGTTATTGCCGAATTACAAGGCCGGGCGCTCTGCCATGCCGGAGGATTTACAGCAGGAAATGCCGCTGATTAAGCAGGCATTTAACACACAAGGTGTCGCCTGCTGGCATGCTGAGGGCCACGAGGCGGATGATTTAGCCGCCACACTGGCGACCAAAGTTGCCGCAACCGGGCATCAGGTGACGATTGTTTCCACCGATAAAGGCTACTGCCAGCTACTTTCCCCACAGATTCAAATCCGGGATTACTTCCAGAAGCGCTGGCTGGATTTGCCTTTTATCCAACAGGAATTTGGCGTTTCGCCTGACCAGCTCCCCGATTATTGGGGGCTGGCAGGCATTAGCAGCAGCAAAATACCGGGTATCGCGGGCATCGGCCCGAAAACCGCAGCCGCTCTGCTACAGCAAAGCGGCTCTTTGGATAAGCTGTACCAGCATCTGGAAACACAGCCGGAAAAATGGCGCACTAAATTGGCCGCTGGCAAAGAAATCGCCTATATCTGCCGTGAAGTGGCTTCATTAAAAACCGATTTATCCCTGCAAGGCAATTTGCAGCAACTCCGCTTAAACCTGCGCTGATATTCAGGCACATCAGGTGCCTGAATTTCCTTGTCCATTCCACTAATTGCCTCATATTCCACCAAAATCAGGTGGAAATTGGATTTAATTCGTTAATTAATTTGATTGATTGGTATGTAGAATAAATAGGTTTTGCTGATCGAGCACGCATTTTATCTCTCTGCTATTCAGCATAATACCGCCCCCTGACCGATAAAACGTAAGTGAAATTCAATGAAAAACAACAAGGAATCGCGTAATAAACGATAAGGAGTAAAAATGAAAAGTGGATTACGTTTTGTTTTTACCATCGCCGGTGTGCCGGAAGACACCTTTGCGGTGGGGGATTTTTCCCTGCAAGAACACCTCTCTGACCTGTTTACCCTGAGCCTGACGCTGGTCAGAGCCGGTGACGACAACCCGTTCAGGCCGCAGGCCGAGATTGATTTGGCCGGGCTGCTGATGCAGCAGGCCGTGTTGCAGGTGTTTGACGGCGAAGCGGTACAGCGCAAAATCACCGGCATTGTCTCCCACGCCAACTGGGTGGGTACCGATGGCAACAAGACACTTTATACGATGACCGTGCGCCCGGCCTGCTGGCGGCTGACACTCAATCAGGACAGCCGGATTTACCATCAGCAAAATGTCCCCACGCTGTTAAACAGCCTGCTGAAAAAACACCGGGTGAAAGCGGATTCCAAGCTCTACGATGCCCATCAGGACCGGGAATACGTCACCCAGAAACGCGAATCCGACTATGATTTTTTCAGCCGTCTGGCGGCGGAAGAGGGCATCAGTTTCTGGTTCGAGGACGAAACGCTGTTTTTCAGCGACAGCCATCTGGGCATGACCGCCGGCCTGCCGCTGCAATACCAGCCGCAGCCGGACACCGCGCATGGCGTGGATACGGTTTATCGGGTGCAACTGGGCGTCGGCATGAGCCCGCAGCGCAGTTTCCACAAGGATTTCAACCCGGAGCGGCCGCGCTATCATCTCTCCCATATGCACAGCAGTGAAGGTTTCCGCGATTTCGGCAGCCAGACGCCGTACACCGTGTTTGAGAGTTACGGCCGCTTCCAGAAAGACGCCGCCGCCAAACCGTTTATCAAATACCGGCAGGAAGCGCTGGATAACCAAAAACAGGCCGGCAGCGGCAGCAATAACTGCATCAAGCTGATGCCGGGCAAGATTTTCGAAATCAAAAATCACCCCCACAAACCGCTCAACGTGCGCTGGCAAATCGTCGGCATCCATCATCACGGGCGCTGCCCGCAGGCGTTCGGCGACAGCAGCGGTGAAGGTACAACATTCAGCAACACCTTCAGCTTTATCGACGGCCTTGCCGACTGGCGCCCGCCGTTCCGCTACAAACCGCTGGCGGACGGCGATGAAACCGCCATCGTCGTCGGACCGGAGGGAGAGGAAATTTTCGTCAACAAGGACGGCGCAATAAAAATCCATTTTCACTGGAACCACTACGACGCCCCGGATGACGGCGCGTCCTGCTGGGTCCGCGTCGCACAGGGCTGGAACGGCCACGGCTATGGTTTTATGGCCATCCCGCGCATCGGGCAGGAAGTGATAATTTCCTACCTGAACGGTGATATTGACCGCCCGCTTGTCACCGGCTGCGTCTACAACGACCTGAACCGCCCGCCGCTGGACTTACCCGCCGCCAAAACCCGCACCACCTTCAAGACCAAGACCCACAAGGGCAAGGGCTTTAACGAGCTGCGCTTTGAGGATGCGAAAGGCAGCGAAGAAATCTACTTCCACGGGCAGAAAGATTTCACCGCCCATATCGAAAACGATGTGCTCTGGCATATCAAACACGACCAGAAGCAACGCATCGACAACAACCGTTACCACGACATCCGTGCCGATGACCACCATCAGGTACAGGGCAGCCGCAAAATCACCACCGAAGGCGATGTGTCACACCGGATTGCGGGCAGCCAGCATACCCAGACCGGTGATGCCACGGTGATTGACAGCGGGCAGGAAATCCACCTGAAAAGCGGCGGCAAAGTGGTGCTGGAAGCGGCATCCGAAATCACGCTCAAAGTCGGCGGCACGTTCCTGAAAATCACGCCGGGCGGCATTTTCTGCTCGCCGCTGAATGTCGG
>JAIRVT010000104.1 GCA_031253755.1 Enterobacteriaceae bacterium | reverse complement strand
CGACGTTGGGTATTGTTTCCGGCCTGTATGAATTATTCCCCGATAATCATCTGGTCAAGAACTCGCTACGTGGCCTTGCGGATGCCATCACAGAAAACGGCTATCTGATCTACACCGGGCAACCGTGGCACCCGCAGCTTGAAGTTATCGCCCGTGTTCTGCCCAGCCACCGTGAACATCAACCCTGGATCATGCGCCGCCGTACACAGGGTGAAATGGATGCCTTAGTGGAGGCTGAAGGCTTTGAAAAGTTATATCAACTGACCGATAATTGGGGCATTTTTTCAGTTTCGATTGCTAAACGTGTTCGTCGTTAAACCCTTTGTTTTTGACACACGCGCCATTGATAAAAGCGATATTTTTATCGACCTAAATCCGTCCGCTCCACGGATAACTTATTCTCAGGTTCTGACTTAAATGAGTACTCGTAAAATTAACGGAATACGATTATTTAGTGCATTTATTGACTCTTGTGTGAAAGAGCCTTACTCCTTCTCTCGTTTTAGCAAAGATCTTATTGCCGGTATTACGGTGGGTGTGATCGCGATCCCTTTAGCGATGGCGCTGGCAATCGGCAGCGGCGTGGCGCCCCAATATGGCCTGTACACCGCCGCCATTGCCGGTATTATCATTGCCATCACGGGAGGCTCACGTTATAGCGTATCCGGGCCGACGGCCGCTTTTGTTGTGATCCTCTATCCGGTATCACAACAATTCGGCCTGAGTGGTTTGCTGACAGCCACCCTGATGTCTGGCGTGATCCTGCTCATGATGGGGATCGCGCGTTTCGGGCGGCTTATCGAATATATTCCGCTGCCAGTGACGCTGGGTTTCACTTCCGGTATTGCCATTACCATTGCTACGATGCAGATCCAAAATTTCTTTGGGTTGCAACTCGGCCATGTTCCTGAAAATTATGTTGAGAAAGTGATTGCGTTGTCTCAGGCAATCCCGGCCTTGCAGTTAAGCGATACGCTTATCGGCCTGACAACACTGTTGATACTGATTTTCTGGCCAAAACTGGGATTGAAGTTACCGGGTCACTTACCTGCAATTTTGGCAGGCACTGGCGTCATGGGAATGATGCACCTGTTAGGGCATGATGTTGCAACCATCGGAACTGCATTCAGTTATACGTTGGAAGATGGTACACAAGGTCAGGGTATCCCGCCTATCCTGCCTCAATTTGTATTGCCGTGGAATTTACCCGGTTCACATTCCTTCACGATGAGCTGGAGCACGGTTTCTGCCTTATTGCCCGCCGCTTTTTCAATGGCGATGTTAGGAGCGATTGAATCTTTGTTGTGTGCGGTCATTCTTGATGGCATGACAGGGAAGAAGCACAACTCCAACAGCGAGCTGCTTGGGCAAGGGTTAGGCAATATCGTTGCACCTTTCTTTGGCGGTATTACCGCAACCGCCGCAATTGCCCGCTCGGCGGCAAATGTGCGCGCCGGCGCTACCTCTCCGGTTTCCACTGTCATTCACGCCCTGCTGGTACTGCTGGCGCTGCTGATTCTGGCGCCGATGTTGTCCTATTTGCCCTTAGCCGCCATGTCTGCCATTTTGTTGATGGTGGCGTGGAATATGAGCGAAGCCCATAAGGTGGTGGATATCATCCGCCGTGCGCCCAAAGATGACATCATCGTCATGCTGCTGTGCATGTCGTTAACGGTTCTGTTTGATATGGTCATCGCCGTCACGGTCGGTATCGTGCTGGCTTCACTGCTGTTTATGCGCAGAATTGCCAACATGACCCGGATCAGCACGTTAGCCATGACGGATATTGAACAAGGGTTATTGGTTGTCAAAATTAATGGCCCGCTTTTCTTCGCGGCCGCAGAGCGTGTTTTTACGGAAGTGAAAGAAAAAAGTGCTGAGTATCGAGTGATTATTATGACGTGGGATACCGTTCCTGTTCTGGATGCGGGCGGGTTACACGCTTTTCAGGCTTTTGTGCGGGAAATGGCAAAAGAGCAGAAACATGTCGTGGTCTGTGATATTCCTTTCCAGCCCCTAAAAACACTGGCACGGGCGAAAATTGCCCCCGTTACAGGGCAACTGAGTTTCTATGCGAATTTGCCGAAAGCATTGGAAGAGATTGAAAATAAACCGATTGCTGTGGAAACCCATTAAGCAATCAATAAAGTAAACAGCCAACAAAGTAAACAATAAAGCGGTTACAGATTCACTTTCTGTAACCGCAATTGGACTCTATTCTGTTCTATTAACCTGCGTTATTAGCCTGCGAGAATGCCCGATAAGACAGGAATTACTTGCTGGTATCCAGCTCCGGGAAACCTTTCACAACGTCATCAATCGCTTTCATCTGTTTCAGGAACGGTTCCAGTTTTGCCAGTGCCAATGCGGATGGACCGTCACATCGTGCATTTTCCGGGTCTGGATGCGCTTCGAGGAACAGACCGGCAATGCCGACTGCCATGCCTGCACGGGCCAATTCAGCCACTTGCGCACGGCGGCCGCCGGAAGCGGCGCCGAATGGGTCACGGCACTGTAAGGAATGGGTTACGTCGAAAATCACCGGTGAACCGTTGGTGGCCTGTTTCATCACACCAAAGCCCAGCATATCCACCACCAGATTGTCATAACCAAAGTTGCTGCCACGATCACACAGAATCACCTGATCGTTGCCGCCCTCGATGAATTTTTCGACGATATTTCCCATCTGCCCCGGGCTAACAAACTGGGGTTTTTTCACGTTAATCACCGCGTCGGTTTTCGCCATCGCTTCCACCAGATCAGTCTGGCGGGCAAGGAAAGCCGGAAGCTGGATCACATCAACCACTTCAGCCACAGGCTGAGCCTGCGACGGTTCATGCACATCGGTAATGATTTTTACACCGAAAGTTTGTTTCAGTTCCTGAAAAATTTTCATGCCCTCTTCCAGACCCGGCCCACGATAAGAGCGGATGGAAGAGCGGTTAGCCTTATCAAAAGACGCTTTGAAAACATAAGGAATGCCCAGTTTTTGTGTCACTGTGACATAGTGTTCACAAATCTGCATGGCCAAATCCCGTGATTCAAGGACATTCATGCCACCAAACAACACAAATGGCAGATCATTTGCAACCCTGATATCACCAATATTAACCACTTTCTGTTGCATACTTATACCTTCTGTTCTTTAAAAAGAAATTGTTGAAAATAACGCGTTAAATAGTTTTTCAAAATGATAGGCGTATTCCTTATTCCGTGCGGCGCGCGGAATAAGGAAAAACCACTACGGATATTCTCATACCGTTCTAATGCAGTACAAGCTGCTGCGATACTATGCCTTTAATCTGCATTTTTATCATCTCTGAAATGGGGTCTTCAGGGCAATGCTTGACAAAATAGCTCAAATCCGAGACAGCAATATGATTGCACTCAAGCTGGGCATAAATCAGCCCACGGTCACGGATTTCATACGGATCTTCCGGGTCGAACACCAATACCACTTCACTGGCCCGCAGCGCCAGCTCCATCTTTTTCTCTTCCATCAGGGAAACTTTAATCGTATCGGTGACTTTGCGCACAACGCTGCTATTATCGGCTTCCTGCAAATCTTTCTTTTTCAGCTGGGCTGTTGGGCCAATATGACCTTTCAGCCAGACATCCAGAATATGCTCATCCAGCCTTTCCCCATCCATCGGGTTAATGAGCCAGACCGGTTGATCCGGTAAATCAATACGCAATATCAATTGGGTCGGAAAGATCACCGGCTGCACGGGTATTGCCAGTGTTTGTGCAATATGGGCAAACAGCGTTCCCAGTGCCACCGGAGAACCCTGCCGGCTATCCAGAACGCTATCCAGCCACAGCGTATCTGACAGGCAATACACGCCTTCCGCGCTGCCAAATTTCCATACTTTGTAAAAAAGATTCAGCAACGCCTGCAATCGGATTTCGATATCAGCATCTCCGAATGGAGACAGTTTTTTTTGCGCCTTTTCGGTCAGCGCCGTTAACTGTTCTGTTACCAATGCTTGGGGGAAATCAGGACGAATTGCCTGTGACACCAGAATAATACCATCAATCAAGGAAGCATTATTGAATTCATAATTCGCTATGGGTTTCATTTTTATTCCATCGACCTACCGTGATACGCTCATTGCCGCCATAATCCTGAAAAGTCGCTACCTGATGATAACCCTTCTCTAAAAACAGCTCCCTGACAACTGCTCCCTGTTTCCAGCCATGTTCCAATAACAGCCACCCATTCGGTAACAAAAAATCCCTCGCCTGTTCCACAATCGCCTGCAAATCAGCCAGACCATTTTGTGAAGCAATCAGTGCTGTGGCTGGCTCAAATCTGACATCTCCTTCAAACAGATGAGAGTCATGCTCATCGATATAAGGAGGATTACTGACAATCATATGAAATTGTCTGTCACTTACGGCTGAAAACCAGTCGCTCTGCAAAAAAGTGACATTATTGATAGTTTGCTGACGGGCGGAATTACCAACGCCATGCCGGGCTGAGTTGCATTTTTGCAAATTATATTGCGCCAATGCGACCGCTTCAGGATTGATATCCACACCGGTTACCTGACAATCGCGCCGCTCACTTGCCAACGCCAGCGCGATGGCGCCTGTTCCTGTGCCAAGATCCAGAATCTGTGGAACGGTTTCCGGCGCTGTTTCCGGTAACAGCGCCAGCGCTTTTTCCACCAGACATTCAGTGTCAGGACGTGGGATCAGGGTGGCGGGCGATACCGTGAGCGGCAATGACCAGAATTCTTTTTCGCCCACAATATAGGCAATCGGCTCGCCCTGCATACGGCGGGCCAATAAATCATCGAGCCGTTGGTGTTCTTCATCCGTTAACAGCGTTTCACCAAAAGCGATCAGATAAGTGCGGGAGCGCCCTGTTATGTGCTCCAGCAGAATTTCAGCATCACGTTTGGGATTATTATCAATAGACGATTGATCAGACGATCGATGAGACAACTGAGCTGCTGCGTCTTGTAACCAGTGTTGATAATTCATTAATCCTGCTCTGGCTGTTTTCCTTGTTGGAACAATCATTCTTGCTCTGACAAGGCGGATAATTGGTCGGCCTGATATTCAGTCACGATTGGCTGGATCAGCATATCCAATTTACCTTCCATCACCTCATCAAGACGGTATAACGTCAGGTTAATGCGATGATCGGTGACGCGCCCCTGCGGGAAGTTATAAGTCCGATTGCGGTCAGAACGGTCACCGGAACCCAGCAGATTGCGACGCTCAGAGGCTTCGGCTTCCTGACGTTTACGCATTTCCGCCGCGCGGATACGGGCCGCCAGCACAGACATCGCTTTCGCTTTGTTCTTATGCTGCGAACGTTCATCCTGACATTCCACCACAATGCCGGTCGGAAGGTGAGTAATACGGATCGCGGAGTCAGTGGTGTTAACGTGCTGACCACCGGCACCGGAAGAGCGGAAAGTGTCAATTTTTAAATCACCGGCACTGATTTCCGGCAGTTCAGCCTCAGGAATTTCCGGCAACACCGCAACAGTACAGGCAGAAGTATGAATGCGCCCCTGCGATTCTGTTTCCGGCACGCGTTGAACACGGTGACCACCGGATTCAAATTTCAAATGACCATAAACCTGATCGCCGGAAACCTTGGCAATAATCTCTTTGTAACCGCCATGCTCACCGTCGTTAGTGCTCATGATTTCAACGCGCCAGCGACGGGCTTCCGCATAACGGCTGTACATACGGAATAAATCACCGGCAAAAATTGCCGCTTCATCACCACCGGTGCCGGCACGGACTTCAAGGAAACAGTTGCGTTCATCATCCGGGTCTTTCGGCAACAGCAATAACTGTAACTGCTGTTCCAGCTCTTCATCACGAATTTTTGCGTCTTTGAGTTCTTCCTGCGCCATTTCCCGCATTTCGGGATCATCAAGCATCATCTCAGCGGTCTGTATATCGTCCTGAACGGTTTTCCAACGTTTGAAACAGTCGGTGACATCGGTAAGTTGTGAATATTCCTTTGATAATGCGCGGAAACGTTCTTGGTCAGCGATCACAACCGCATCACCGAGATGAGCCAAAACTTCTTCGTGGCGTTCTTGCAATGCTTCCAATTTAGAGACAATAGAAGGCTTCATTCGTAATATCAGACCTTAATTCGAATAGGGTTATTTATTATCCAGCCCAAGGCTGTCCCGCAAGAGATTCAGGCGTTCTAAATCGCCGTCACTGGCAGCTTGTTGGAGTGATTTAGTGGGTGGATGAATCAGACGATTCGTCAATTGATGCGTCAACTGGTTGATAATTTGTTCTGCATCAGCCCCTTGGCGTATCGACATCAAGGCTTTTGCCGCCATTTCGGCTCTGATTTTTTCAGCCTGTTCACGATACTCACGAATTGTATTGACAGCGCCCTGAGAACGCAACCAATCCATAAAATGCAGACTTTCCTGCTGCACAATATCTTCAGCAACCACAGCCGCCGCTTTACGCTGGGCGAGATTTTGCTGAATAATGGTCTGTAAATCGTCAACGCTGTATAAATAAACGTCACTCAATTTCTCAACATCCGGCTCAATATCACGGGGAACCGCAATATCAATCAGCAGCATTGGCTTATTACGACGCAGTTTTAATGCCCGCTCAACCATGCCCTTACCAATAATCGGTAACGGGCTGGCCGTCGAACTGATCACAATATCGGCTTCTGCCAGCCGGGTATCAATTTCAGCCAGCGAAATCACTTCAGCATTAACTTCCCGCGCCAGCACACTGGCCCGCTCCCGCGTGCGATTGGCAATCATAATATGATTCGCCCGATGCTCTTTCAGATGGCGGGCTACCAGTTCGATGGTTTCCCCTGCGCCCACCAGCAGGATATTCAGTTGAGAAAGGGATTCGAAAATCTGCCGGGCGAGTGTACAGGCCGCAAATGCGACAGAAACGGCATTCGCGCCGATTTCTGTTTCGGTCCTGACCCGTTTGGCAACAGAAAATGATTTCTGGAACAGGCGCTCCAACTCATTTGACAGCGAACTGCCTGACAGGAAATGGTAGTTTTGTGACTCCGCAAACGCTTTTTTCACCTGCCCTAAAATCTGCGGTTCGCCCAGTACCAGTGAATCCAGACCGCTGGCAACCCGCATTAAATGGCTGACCGCCTCATTGCCCAGATGCCAGTAAAGACTGGTGCTGAGTTCATCAGGATTGAGCTGGTGATAGGTGCATAACCAGTCGATAAGTTGCTCTTTCAGATTATCCTGCTGCTCGACACTCAAATAGAGTTCCGTGCGATTGCAGGTTGACAAGACAACGCCACCTCGCACCAACGGCTGCTGGAGCAGATTATCAAGCGCAAGCCCTATCGTATCCGGGGAAAAGGTTACCCGTTCACGTAAAGAAACAGGCGCTGTTTTATGGTTAATACCGAGTGCTAATAAAGTCATCTTAGCTACGTTGAGTTATCACGGGTTATGGCTTATGACAATGTTATTTAATGATGTTTTTAAGCGATGTTTAAAAAATGCCACTAAACACTATTAATAATCATTCTCATATACCTGCACCCTTTATGGGGACTCTCATTAATTCACGCATTCTACTTGATGCCGCAGTTCAATAAAAGTCAATCAAGCGATTAGGCTGTAATTATTCGGGAAATTTTGGCAAAACTTCGCTAAATTACCCTCTTGATTATAGACTCTGATGGCAGATGCTCCGCCGCCAGAGCGATCTATTTACGGCCTATTTATTTACAAGTCTATTTACGCGTGAACCATTTGCCGAAAGGCTCACAATTATTAAGTGAACATACTATTACGATGAACATACCCTCACTTTTTCGTTTACTTCCCCTTTCCGCCGTTTTGCTGACAGCCTGTACCGTCACGCAGCCTCCGGTTGGAACAGGATCAGCAAATTCTCCGCTCTGGAATGCCCGTCAACAACAACTGCAAAATCTGGGGCATTATCAAACCCGTGGCTCGTTTGCTTATCTGACCGATGAGAAGAAAGTTTATGCCCGGTTTTTCTGGCAACAATATACTGCCGATAACTATAAGTTATTGCTGCTGAGTCCATTAGGGACAACCGAGCTGGAATTACTCGTCCAGCCGAATATGATCCAGCTGACTGACAATAAAGGCAAAAAATACTTCAGCGATAACCCTGAAGAGTTAATTTATCAGCTCACCCATATGAATATTCCGTTAGATAACCTGAAAAACTGGATTATCGGCCTGCCCGGTAATGCCGAAAGTTTTCAACTGGATGAAAAATTCCTGCTCAAATCGGTCACTGATGACGAAAAGGGTGAAGTCTGGCATGTCACTTATCAGGGATACGATATTTCAACTGTTCCGGCCTTGCCGAATTTACTGGAGCTGACGCAAGGCAAAAACCGCATCAAATTGAAAATGGATAACTGGACGACCCAAGAATGACTTTGACCTGGCCCTCTCCGGCAAAATTAAATTTGTTTTTATATATCACCGGCCGGCGCCCTGACGGCTATCACGAGCTGCAAACACTATTTCAGTTTCTCGATTATGGTGATGAAATCACGATTGCTCCCCGTCAGGATAATCAGATCCGTTTGCTGACGCCCGTTAACGGCGTCACCCATGATGACAACCTGATTGTGCGCGCTGCCCGCTTGTTACAGGATCACTTATTACGACGCCATTTAGCAAATAGTAATGAGACCGACAGACACATGATTGCCGCTTCAGTCGCCGCGCTGCATTACGGCGCGGATATCAGCATCAATAAACGCCTGCCGATGGGCGGCGGGCTGGGTGGCGGTTCATCGAATGCCGCCACCGTATTGATTGCGCTGAATTATCACTGGAACGCCGGGTTATCCGATGATGAACTGGCACAACTGGGTATCAGGCTGGGCGCCGATGTGCCGGTCTTTGTCAAGGGTCACGCCGCGTTTGCGGAAGGTATCGGGGAAAAACTCCAGCCGGCTTGCCCGGAAGAGAAATGGTTTTTGGTGGCGCACCCCGGCATTGAGATCTCAACGCCGGCCATCTTCACCGATCCTGAATTAAAAAGAGATTCTCCGATCCGCACTTTACCCGCATTATTACAGGCACCATACAAAAATGATTGTGAACCAATCGCAAGAAAACGTTTTCGTAAGGTTGAAGAGCTTCTTTCATGGCTGCTAGAATACACCCCGTCACGCCTGACCGGAACGGGTGCCTGTGTTTTCGGCGAGTTCGAATCAGAGGCATCAGCCCGTAAGGTGTTAAATCAAGCCCCAGAGTGGATGCAGGGCTTTGTTGCGCACGGCGTTAACATTTCACCATTGCATACATTTCGCTGCAAACATACCGCTTTGGGATAAACATATTATTGAATCAATGAGCAATAAACATACTTTACCGTTTCAATGGTCAATAATATCTTTCTGGACGCAAGCCTGAGGTTTTTCTCGTGCCCGATATGAAGCTTTTTGCTGGTAATGCCACCCCTGAACTAGCACAACGTGTAGCCAACCGTCTGTACACAAATCTGGGAGACGCTGCTGTCGGTCGTTTCAGCGACGGTGAAGTCAGTGTTCAAATCAACGAAAATGTACGCGGTGGCGATGTATTCATCATCCAATCCACTTGCGCACCCACTAACGATAACCTGATGGAACTGGTTGTGATGGTCGACGCACTGCGTCGCGCTTCCGCCGGGCGAATCACCGCCGTTATCCCTTACTTTGGTTATGCCCGTCAGGACCGCCGTGTTCGTTCAGCACGCGTCCCTATTACAGCCAAAGTTGTTGCGGATTTTTTGTCCAGCGTTGGTGTAGACCGCGTTCTCACGGTTGACCTGCACGCCGAGCAAATCCAAGGCTTCTTTGATGTTCCGGTTGATAATGTTTTTGGCAGCCCAATCCTTCTGGAAGATATGCTCCAGAAAGATCTGGAAAACCCGATTGTTGTCTCTCCGGATATTGGCGGTGTTGTTCGCGCCCGTGCTATTGCTAAGCTGCTGAACGATACTGACATGGCAATCATTGATAAACGTCGTCCACGTGCGAACGTTTCTCAAGTGATGCACATCATTGGTGATGTTGCTGGTCGTGACTGTATTCTGGTTGATGACATGATCGACACGGGTGGTACGCTGTGCAAGGCAGCAGAGGCATTGAAAGAGCGCGGAGCGAAGCGGGTATTTGCTTATGCAACTCACCCGATTTTCTCTGGTAATGCAATAGAAAATATCAGAAATTCAGAGATCGACGAATTTATTGTCTGCGATACGATCCCACTGTCAGATGAGATCAAAGCACTGAACAAAGTTCGCACTCTGACGTTGTCTGGTATGCTCGCTGAAGCCATCCGCCGTATCAGTAATGAAGAGTCTATCTCTGCGATGTTTGAACACTGAGTTTCAAATTTTCAGCACAAACTTATACAAATGATTAAATAAATCGTTGCTAAAAAAACCCGTTGGCGTATTTATACCAACGGGTTTTTCTGTTTATTGAATCTAGGTTAAGCCTAATTTCGCCGGTTTTTAATTTACGATAAGCGTATTTCAATAAGAAAATAATTGCGTTATATCAATTAGTTAATTAGCCTTACGCTTGTCATCTCCGGCAAACTCGCGACCCAGCGATAATTCCCTTCACTTAAACAAACCTTCAACCAGCTGGTATGTCCAGTCGTTAATGTGCGTAACAATACTGGTACGGTACGATAGTTACTGCTAACCTGATTCTGTTTTTAAGCATAATTGATAACCAAAGCGGCAAGAATCAACATCCAAACCAAACAATAATTTGGTGAATATATTTACCCAGAAATATCAGTTTTTCCAATAATGTTAATTTCAGACTAATTTGGGCTAACCCGCCAATTAAAAAATATTCAACTTGTCAGCGTCTTAGGTTCTTACCAAGAGGCGTCGCTTAGGTTTTGCCATTAAAAAGCCTAGGCGTTGATAAATAAGACAACTTTTGAGGAGAATGCTTAATGAAAAAGGCATTTTTATTTACACCAGCACTATTGGCACTTTCGATCAGCACAATTTCTAATGCTCACGCTTACAACCAAGTTTATGTTTTTGGCGATAGTTTAAGTGATGGCGGTAATAAAGGCCGCTATACAACGGATCAAAAACCGGGTTCGTTATATGACGAATATCTTTCTAAGAAACTTACCGGCGAAGATCTGGTTAATTCAAACAAAGATGATGGCACTAACTATGCGGTTGGTGGTGCGACTGCTATCGGAGGAAATAATACAACTGAGAACCAACTGAACAATTATCTAGCAAAGAACAAGCACGCAGATCCGAACGGTATCTATATTTATTGGGTCGGGGGGAATGATATTGGCAATGCCTTAGAGAATCTCCAGTTTGATCCTGATGGTGCTAAAAAAAGTATTACCCAAAGCGCCAACGCAACCGCAGATCAAATTACACAATTAGTCAATAATGGTGCCGGGTTGATTATTGCGCCAACCGTACCTGATGTTGGAACTACATCTGAATTATTGGAAAAGGTTCTTATAGACGCGTTTAAGAAAGCGGGAATTACCGATGAAAAGATAATAAAAGAAAAACTGCAAGAAGTTCGCGCCGGAATCAATTCATACGATACACCTAGCGATGCAACCCGTGATGCAATCCTTGACGGAACTTTCCAAAAAGTTACGCAAGGTAATGAAGAAAACTATCGAAAACTTCTTGCTGCCTATAATGCAGCCAGCACAGCAGCGACATCATTTACTGATGACTACAATAGAATTGTCGATGAGGAAATCAGCAAAAGTCACGGCAATATCCTGCGCTCTGATATAAATACCTTACTGAAAGAGATCATTGCTGATCCAAAGAGATATGGCTTTGACAATACTCTGGGCTATGGCTGTGCCGTAGGCGTCAGTGCCGCTGATTGCAAATCTACCGGACAAGCGGGTTATGATGGCAGCAAAAAATTTCTCTTTTCTGATGGTCTCCATCCATCGCCAGAAATGCACAAAATCGCAGGCCAATATATCGAATCCATTTACGTCGCTCCATCACTGGTGATGATGCTCAACCAAATCAACCGTGATCTGGTTAACGGCACTCGCGCCTCGCTGGATGGTCATTTGCAACAACTCCGCTACGGTGGCAACGATCAAGGCAAAATCGGCGTTTTCGGCAGTTATACCGGTACACGCAATGACACCTTTACGTTAGGTGCCGATTATCAATTGACCGATAAATTGCTGCTGGGTGTGCTGTACTCCAACGATAAAACGGAACGCTCGCCGGTATCTAATTTCACCTATAGCAGAGATGCAAATGTGGCTGCCGTTTATGGATTATGGAACCTGTTTGACCGTGCATGGTTAAACGGCGATCTGCACTATGCGCATATCAATTACGACAGCCTGATCCGTAGCATCCAACTCGGTGAAGCGACTCGCAGGGAAACCGGTTCGACCACCGGTAAACAATGGGGTGCCCGTTTTAGCGCAGGCTGGGATATTCCTGTCACCAATATCGTGACCACCAGCCCGGTGATTCAGTTTGCCTGGGATAAAGGCGGTGTAAAAGGCTATCGTGAATCCGGTCATAACAGCACAACCATGCATTTTGATAGTGACCAGAACTACACCTCTAAAATCGGTACGCTGGGCTGGCGTGTGGATGCCAAACTCGGCCGTTTCAACCCGTATGCGTCTGTCCAGTTTAATCACCAGTTCGGCGACACGCAGTATCAGATGCGCAGCGCGATTAATTCGACTAAAACATCTTTTGTGATAGACAGTAATAAGCAGAGCAAAAACTGGCGTCAATATACGCTGGGCACCAATGTGAAGCTATTCGGCAATGTGCGTGGCTATGCTTCTGTCACACGTAATGACGGCAACTCACAAGAGCCAAACTATAATTATACGTTGGGTGTCAACGCGAGTTTCTAATTCTTGCCTATCCGTAGCCACGAAATAAACTGCTCAACAAAAAACGCAAGGCGCTGTATTAACTGCCTTGCGTTTTTCATTCTGAATATCACAAAATTTATCAAGTCCGATATCACACTTTATACAAAAAAGTTCAACATCATATGGCATATTTTCCATTGCGTTCCATACTCTCCTTTTATGGTTGTTACGAAAAAGTAAACATCCTGATCTCAGGTATATCAGCCTGTAACATTCAACCGTCAGCACTTTAAATCTTATAAAGAAGCACTGTCTGATGTTATGCCATTAAAAATAGAGGTGCTGATAAAGCGAAAAACGACTTTATGGAGAATAAGAGTGAAAAAAGCATTTTTATTTGTACCTGCATTGTTAGCGCTTTCTATTAGTACCAATGTCAATGCGTTTAATGCTTATAGCGGTAAGCATTTGGTTATTGTTGCAGGAGGCGATAGCTTGAGTGACACCGGAAATAATGGTTGTTTTACAACAGACTGTAATGGTATTTACGCTAAACGCTTCGATGAAGTCTTTGGTCATGGAAATCTCAAACCCTCAAAAGAGGGAGGATATAATTATGCGCAAGGTGGTGCAGAAGCAACCAATACAACCGGCAATCCCTTTAATTCCGCTGAACAACTCAAAACTTATTTTAAACGTACTAATGGAAAAGCTGATCCCAATGCAATCTATATTCATTGGATAGGTGGCAATGACCTCTTGGCGGCTTTAATGGCAGGTCAAGATAACCCCCTTAAGGCATACAGTATTATGCAAAATAGTGCTAATGCTGCCGCAGAACAAATAACACAATTGGTCAATGCAGGCGCTGGGTTAATTATTGCACCGACTGTGCCTGATCTGGGAACGACGCCTAAATTATTAGAAACCGTTTTAACAACGGGATTGGAAAAATATCAGATTCCAAAACCACTTATTAATACTATTTTGCAAGATATTCATAAAAATATTAATGAAAGGGTTATTCCCAGTGGAGAGGGCCGTGATCTTGCACTTAAAACATTATTTAAAACACTCAGTCAAAAAGCCGGAGAATTTGGATTAGATCCTACAATAGTTTATAAGGCACTGACCGAAGGTTATTCCGAAGCCAGCACAGGCGCATCAAAACTAACAGACGCCTATAACAGTCTGTCAGATAACAAAATAAGCCAAAGTAACGGCAATATCCTGCGGGCAGATATTAATGGCCTGCTGCACGAAGTAATCGATAATCCATTGGTTTATGGTGTCAGCAATAACCTTGGCTATGCCTGTGCTGTCGGTGTGACTGCCGATAAATGCCAATCTGACGATCCCGGCTTTGACGCCAGTAAACAGTTTATCTTCTCTGATAATTTCCACCCTTCTCCACTGGCACATAAAATTCTGGCTCAATATATCGCCTCCATCTATATCGCTCCCTCACAAGTCATGACGCTAAACCATGTCAACCGCACACCGGTCAAAGGAACCCGCGCTTCTCTTGACGGGCATCTGCAACAACTGCGTAACGGCGGCAATGAAGCGGGCAAATTTGGTGTGTTCGGTGGCTATACCGGTAATCGCAATAACAGTTTTTCGTTAGGTGGCGACTATCAACTGGCAGACAATTTCCTGCTCGGCCTGCTCTACTCCAACGATATCGTTGAGCGCGACCCGACATCTAACTTTACCTACAGCGGAAACGCGCATGTCGCCACCGGTTATGCGCTATGGAATATCGTTGATAATGCGTGGCTGAATGGCGATATCCACTATGCCCACATGAAATACGATAGCCTGACCCGCAGTATCGAGCTTGGCGGCTATACCCAACGGGAATCCGGTTCGACCAAAGGTAAACAATGGGGAGCACGGCTTAGCGCAGGCTGGGATATTCCGGTGGCTGACGTGGTGACCACCAGCCCGGTGATTCAGTTTGCCTGGGATAAAGGGGAAGTTGACGGTTATCGTGAATCCGGTGATAACAGCACCTCCATGCACTTTAGCAAGCAGGATTATACATCTAAGGTGGGAACACTTGGCTGGCGGGTCGATAGCAAACTCGGCCGCATTAACCCTTACGCATCCGTCCAGTTTAATCACGAATTCGGCGATAGCCAATATCAGCTACGCAGCGCCATTAATGCCACCCAGTCTTCTTTTAGGGTGGATAGCCGTAAACAAAGCAAAGACTGGCGCCAATATACATTAGGTGCCAATGCGAATTTATTCGGAAATATCCGTGGTTTTGCTTCCGTGACCCGCAATGACGGTAATTCGCAGGATCCGAATTATAATTTTAGTTTAGGCGTTAATGCGAGTTTTTGA
>JAIRVT010000073.1 GCA_031253755.1 Enterobacteriaceae bacterium | reverse complement strand
ATATCAAAGCTGCCGGGCTGGCAGTGTTAGCCCACGGAGAGACGGTAATTCCTAAATCGCCTGCTGCGGCTTAAGTTCGTCTCTGTGAAGTGGGAATCCTCGCCGTTTACGGCGGGGAGTGGTCAAATGTAAATAATTCTCATTATCTCTTTGCGCCAAAAATGATAGTATGCGGGAAATTTTTAATATGAGAATGAATACTAATGAAAACATCAGCCTGTATAAAAACCGCTTTTTTAGCCTGCATTTTCCTGCTTGTTGGCTGTGCAGTTTCACCGACAGCGACTCAAAATAACGCTCAAACAGTAAAGTCATCTTTGCCAAATCCGTCTTTTCCAAAACCCGCTCTCCCTGCGCTATTAACTCAGACAGGGGTTTTGTTGGATACGAGCACAGGTAAAGCCATCACTCCTGATGAATTGCTTGAACAATTGGCAAGCTACCCGCGAATTGTGGTGGGTGAAAAGCACGATAACCCTTATCACCATCAAATTGAATTGTGGCTGGTGCAGCAACTGGAGCAAAAACGTCCTCACGGCGCGGTATTATTGGAAATGATTAACCCGGATCAGCAGGAGAAAGTGAACAAAGTGAAAAGCTGGTTGCAAGGAAATCCGATAGTCAGGGATGAGCGCATTAAAAATCTGTTGGCGTGGCAGCAGGGCTGGCCGTGGGAATTGTATGGCAGGCTTGCGGTCGAGCTGGTGAAAGCGCCTTATCCTTTATTGGCGGCAAACCTAAATCGCAGTGAAATTGATCAGGCATATAAAAATCATTTGGCGGGAGACAAAACGTCCATCGTTTCTGATGAAATCAAAAAACAGATCGACGCAACCATCAAAAATTCCCACGGTGGCAATATCGATGAAGCCCGTCTCTCCGCCATGAGCAAAATTCAGCAATTACGTGATAGAAGAATGGCGGAACAGTTGATGAAAGCGCCATCACCGGCCGTACTGTTTGCGGGGGGATACCATGCTGTAAAAATCATGGGAGTTCCTCAGCATGTAAAAAAAATCGCGCCTGATACTCGGTTAGCAGTACTGGTAATTGCTGAACAAGGCGTTAATTTGACGAATGAACATGCGGATTTTGTCTGGTTTACGCCCAAATTGACCGAGAATAAAACTAAATAGTCAGGTTTATCACAAGGATGTGGTAGAACCAATAAATAAAAATAGTTTTCATTTGCAAATGAAATTGATTATTATTGCGAGAATTTGGCATTAACATCATTTACCTTTAACTCGATTTAACTTTAATCCGATTTACCTTTAACTGAGTGTGCTACTAAGAAATGTTAACGTATACCACGTATCAAACCACTCACGTTGGTCACGTGACAAAATCTTTTCTCGTTGCTATCGCACTCCATGCTTTTTGGGTCGGGTGGCTGGTTTATAAGCCAAAGGGTCTGGATGTGGAGGAGTTTCTGCCTCCTCCCGCAGTGATGATGGAAGTGTCACTGCAAACCGAAGCGGTCCATAAGGTTGAAAAACAGTCGATTGGCATTGAGCAACAACTTTCCGTTGCCAGCGAACAGCAGGAGAGTCAGGTTGATGAAATCAACATGCCAAAATTGATGGTTAAGGAAGAAGCGCAGGTACTGGTTCACAAAACGAAAAAACAGCAGCAGGATGCGCCTGAAAAGTCTCAACCTGTTAAGCGGGTGGAAGCAAAAGAGAAAGAAAGTGAAAAATCCCGCAGCAGTGCAGCGCCAACAACCAGCAATGCCACAGCGGAGAATGTGACTTCCCGAACAGCCGCTTCATATGAAAGTAATTCTGATGCCGTTGTGGATGCCAAAGCCGTCTGGCAGGCGGAAGTCAGCGGTCATTTAAACCGTTATAAAAGATACCCGGAAGACGCCCAGAGAAGAAACCGGGCAGGGCGGCCGATGGTAAAATTCATCGTTAATCAATTCGGTGCTGTTGTTGACAGTGAATTAACCCGGCGCTCTGGAACTCACTCGCTGGACAGGGAAGCACGGCAGGTATTGGAAAGGGCGCAGCCTTTACCGGCTCCACCTGCTGAGATTCTAACAAATGGCAGTATTACGGTTGAATTACCCATTGATTTTACGTTATCGCAATAATCTTTCTAAAAATAAAGCAACGGAAGGGAAAGGCATGTCACAACATAAAACAGTATTGTCACCAAAACCCAAAGCAGGCGCGCTGACAAAAAAGATGATGCTTGGCTTTTTGTTGGGAAGTAGTTTGTTGAGCAACAGTGTCACAAGTTTTGCAATGGAGGAAAATAGAATGCCGCCTATCGCTAAGAAACAACCCTATGAAATGACCTTTCATGGTGATACCCGCATTGACAATTATTATTGGCTACGTGACGACAAACGTCAGAATAATGAAGTCATTAATTATCTGAAAGCTGAAAATAACTATACCAACGAAATGCTGAAACCCGGTCAGGAATTACGGGAAACGTTGTATAACGAAATGGCTGGCAGAATGAATAAAGAAGATCAGTCAGCACCTTATACTTATAACGGTTATATTTATCGTACTGTTTATGAAACCGGAAAAGATTTCCCTATCTATCAACGAAAGCCAGTGGATAATTCAACGGATTGGCAGGTTCTGGTTGATGGCAACGAACGGGCAAAAGGCCATACATTTTATCAAATTGGCGGCTTTACCGTTACCCGTGATAATAAACGCATTGCTATTGCTGAAGATACGCAAGGACGTCGTAACTTCCATATTTCTTTTAAAGATTTTGCGGCCAATGAATGGAATAATAATATTATCGAAAACACTTCCGGTAATATCGTCTGGGCTAACGACGGCAATACACTATTTTATGTTCGCAGAGATCCACAAACATTGCTGCCTTACCAGTTATTCAGCCATCAATACGGGACAAAGACCAATCAGGATAAAATGGTTTATCAGGAAAATGATGAGCGGTTTTATTTGTCGATCTCAAAAAGTACCTCTCTCGATTATATCCTGATCTCAATTACCAGTTATTCGAGTTCAGAATATCGGCTGCTTGATGCGAATAACCCGCAGTCAGAACCACAAATTTTCTCTGCCCGTCAGGAGGGACGTGAATATTATCTTGATCATTTCCGTGATCAATTTTATATCCGCTCCAATTATGAGCATCCATTATTTGGTTTATATCAAACAGATGCCATTAATAAACCGTGGAAAACCCTTATTGCACCACAGGAAAATAGCGATTTAGAAGATTTTGCCCTGTTTAATCACTGGCTGGTTTTGCAGGAACGGTCTAAAGGTTTGGCGTCGATTCGTCAGATTGACTGGCAAACCAAACAGGAAAAACAGGTTAAGTTTGACGATCCGGCTTATATGGCATCATTAGGTTATAACCCGGAACCCAATACGGACTTACTGCGTTACAGCTATTCATCCCTGACAACGCCAAGTACGGTGTTTCAGTGGAATATGCAAACCGGAGAACGCGACTTACTGAAACAGCAGGAAGTTAAAGGTTTCAACCAAGAAAACTATGAAAGCCAGCGTATCTGGATCAAAGCGCGTGATGGCATAGAAGTGCCGGTTTCTCTGGTTTACCGCAAATCCCTGTTCAAAAAAGGCCAGAACCCGATTCTGATTTACGGTTATGGTGCTTATGGTGTCAGCATGGACCCTTATTTTAGCTCACCACTGCTGAGCCTGTTGGATCGTGGTTTTGTTTACGCGCTGGTGCATGTGCGTGGCGGTGGCGATTTAGGCCAGAATTGGTATTTGCAGGGTAAGCTTGAAAATAAAATGAACAGCTTCCACGATTTTATTGATGCAACCAAGGCACTGATTGCAGATGAATACGGAGACAGCCAACGCGTATATGCGGAAGGCGGCAGTGCGGGGGGCTTACTGATGGGAGCGGTGGTTAATCAGGCACCTGAGCTGTATCGCGGTGTGATTGCCAAAGTACCTTTTGTCGATGCGCTGACAACAATGCTTGATCCGTCTATTCCATTGACTACCGGCGAATATGACGAATGGGGCAATCCTGATAATAAGGACATTTATTATCGAATTAAATCTTATAGCCCATACGATAATATTAAACACCAGCGTTATCCGCATTTATTAGTGACGACCGGCCTGCATGATTCTCAGGTGCAATATTGGGAACCGGCAAAATGGGTGGCTAAATTAAGAGAAATGAAACAAGGAAATAGTCTGGTATTATTAGAAACCAATATGGATACCGGGCATGGTGGAAAACCGGGGCGTTTCAGTCGTTTAAATGACATCGCTCTTGACTATAGTTTTTTATTGATGTTGGATGATGATAAAAACTATTTTCCACATTTAAGCGATTAATGGAAATAATATAAACAATTCTGAATGCTGATAATCCATTATCAGTATTCAGGATTTTTATACCCAAAATAATATAAACACATATATACCACTCGCCTTTCAAGGTGCATCTAATATCTCCCCGCGCAGCGGAGAGATATTCAGAGTTAATAAGTTTTGTAAGCTGAAACTTGAAATTGAGTGGGTATGATTTGTGAAGCAATGTGAATATCAGTAATCTTATTTCAATTTAGGATGATATGAATGAAAATCATGGCAAAAATAATTGGAGCCAGTGCTTTATGTGTCGGGCTTCAGGGAATGGCTTATGCTGAAGAAACCAATGACAATAAAAAACAAAAAGTCATGCGCTTTAGCTCATTAAAAGTTTCAGGTTCGCAGGATAATAAAAACTCGCCACAAATTGAAGCAATGGAAAAACCCGGCGCTTATAGTTCTGTCGGGGAAGATAATAAACTGGAATCTATGGATAGTGTATTGCGTTCTTTACCGGGAACCTATACACAAATGGATGCCAGTCAGGGAACAGTCGCCGTTAATATTCGTGGCATGAGTGGTTTTGGCCGCGTAAATATGATGGTAGATGGCGTTACTCAGAGTTTTTATGGTATTGCACCGAATACATTTGGGCATGGGCAGCAGCCTTACAATCAGTTTGGTGCCTTAATAGATCCTAATTTTATTATTCGAACCGATATTGAACGTGGTCAGGCAAGCGATGGTGATTCAGTTAATGCTTTGGTAGGAAGCGCTAATTTTCACACTATTGGGATTGATGATGTTATTTTCGAAGGTAATAAACTGGGTATACGAACAAAATCAACTTATGGTACTAATGGTGTGGGTAAAAATGGCATGATTGCTGTTGCCGGAAAAATACAGGCATTCAATTCTGAGAGTTCAGTTGGTGCAATGCTTGCTACTAGTGGGCACGATATTGATGCTCATTATAAAAATGGTGACGGAATTAGCAGTGAAGAGTTTGGTACAGATAAAACATTTAAACAAAAACCAAATTCACAATTAATGAAATTAAATATTAACCTTAATGATTTTCATGATCTGGAATTAGCCAGCCGTTTTTACCATAATAAATTTACCAAACGCCATGTCGATAGTTCAGATTACTATCTGAAATATCATTACACACCATTTAGTGAACTTATTGATACTAAAATTTTGCTTAGTACAGGACGTAGTGATCAGATTGTACAATTTGGGGCTATACCTGGTTTAGGTGGCAGTGAAACGAATAACAAATCTGACGCTATTAATATCAAAAACACGAGTCGATTTAATTATGGGGATACTGATTTTGCATTTACTCTTGGTGGTAAACTAATGCACACTGAGTATAAAAAAAACACATTCGGAGGTTTTGGCGCGAATGTGAATACATTAAAGCAAGAAGATAACCAATTTTCACCGGCAGGAAAACAAGATATCACAAGTATTTATAGCAGGTTAAAAATAGAACATAGTATTTATACTGTTGATCTAGGGCTTAATTATTTGGACTACAATCTTAAAGGAAATAAACCAGCTTGTGATTATAGAATATCTTGTTTTCCCCAAGAAGCTGCTCAGGTGAAATTAAAAGAACATGCTTTTAATCCGAGTATTTTATTATCAGCAGAAGTTATTCCTGAATTTCAGCCATTTGCGAGCTATACGCATTCAATGCGGTCGCCAAATATTCAAGAGGTATTTTATGGCGGTGGGGATGGTGCTTCTGTCAATACTTCTCTCAAAGGAGAAACATCGGATACTTATCAAATAGGGTTTAATAGTTACCGTCCAAATTTAATTGTAGATGGTGATACATTCCACCTGAAAGCAATAGCATTCAATACAAGAATTAAGAATTATATTAATAGTGATTTTTATATGTTTTGTGATCTGGAGAAACTATGTAAATTGCGTGAAGCTTTAACTTCAGATAGTGATGAAATTACATTGTACCCTGATGTTGCAACATATATATATTCTAATAGTCCAACACTGGTGACTATGAAAGGTTATGAGATTGCGGCGAGTTATGATGCGGGTATATTTTATGGGACATTAGCATACAGTCAGCAAAAAACACAGCAACCTATTTCAAATTCAGCAGCAATTATGGGAACAAGTTCCGCATCTCAAGTACCGGAGCGTTATATGACGCTGGATACAGGCATTCGTTTATTGGAAGAAAAAATCCGTATTGGTGCAATAGTTAAATATACAGGCCAGTCTTATAAACAGAACGCAGGTATAGATCAGGATTATACAATCGATGAACAAATGGAAAAGGATGAAAAAATACCAACTATTGTTGATCTCTATACGGAATATAAAATTAATAAAAATTTCCTGTTTAAATTCTCTATTCAGAATATTGCTAATAAAAGCTATGCTGATGCACTTAATCGAATGAATTCTTCACCAAATGTTACAGAGGGTGAGACTTCATCCCAAACCGCCCGTGGCAGAACCTACGTTATGGGTGCAGAAATTCGTTTCTGATGGAATGTAAATAAATTCAATAGCGGTAATAATATTTTACCGCTATATTAAGAAATTCACTTTTTACGGGTAAAAATTGCTTGTTTATTTATATTTGAAAGGCAATAATATTCCTATATTCCTATATTCCTATATTCCTATATTCCTATATTCCTATATTCCTATATTCTTATATTCTTATATATGCTTTTTCATAATAGTGAGAGTATCTAAAGTGATCTTTCCTTATCCCGCGCACCGCGCGGGATAAGGAATACTC
>JAIRVT010000070.1 GCA_031253755.1 Enterobacteriaceae bacterium | reverse complement strand
CGGAGGCGGAATCGAACCACCGACACGGGGATTTTCAATCCCCTGCTCTACCGACTGAGCTATCCGGGCTAACGGGGACGCATTAAACAGGATTAGCGCCAATTCGTCAATGACTTTTTAAATAAATTTGTTTGAGTGCTTTCAATTTATTCAATTAGTTATAAATACAAACAAAAGGGTGGAAAAATAAACTTTGTTCCACCCTTTATTTGTGATGATTAATTATCGGCGATAGCTTTTTTGGGCATTATTCACTTTCAATAAATAATGACGTGATTCTGCTGATGGGTGTTTATTAGTCAGTGTTTCATAAACATCACCCGGTGCCATTGTGTTAATGATTTGAGCTGCTTTTTTCTTATCACTCGCGAAAACTTTTAACACACTACCCGCACCACCGTTGTATGCCGTGATAACTGCATAGCGACGAGAAGTTGCGTTTTGAATTTCACCTAAATAAGTATTCTGCAATATCGCCAAATAAGCAGTGCCTGCATCGATATTATTTTCGGGATCAAAAAGGTAATTACGGCTTGGCTGGCCTGATTTGCCCTGCATCTTAAATACATCCTTTCCGGCAGTATGCTGCATAACCTGCATTAATCCCAAAGCGTCGGAACTGCTTACTGCGTAAGGGTTGAAGCTGGATTCTGTCTGCATGATGGCAAGAATCAGCGATTCCTCAACGCCATATTTTATTGAGGCTTTACGAACCAGCGGCAGGTATTTGTGTGCCCGTTTGTCCAGATGGTTAGGGACTAACTGGACCTTGACAGACCAAATAACATGTAACCCTGACTGGCGTCGTTGTAACTTATTTTGTAGCAGATAATTAGCGAATTGATTGGCGCGCCATTCCCAGCGAATTGCCTCTCCTGCGTTATCCAAAACCTGACCGTAAAGGAAGGGTTCTTTACTAATCTGGATATCATTGACATCAGAATAAAGATCGACAGAGCCGGGATCATCTCCCATTAATAATGTTGTCACAATCGCTTTGCGTAAATGCTCGACCGAATCAACGGCTGATATTGTTTCAATGGTGATAGTTCCCGCATCAAAATTAATATGGCTGCGGGTTTTATATTGATCTGTATATTTTACGTAATCTTTCGGGCCTGCAATTAAAACTTCATGTAATCCCCAGATATTTTCAATATCATGAGCGAACTGCCCCATTAAAATATCGAAACCATTTGTGTCTTTTATATATGCTTCGTTGTATTCAGTATTTTGTTTACTGGAGCAGGAAATTAGAAGTGGCGTAATCAGAAGTAATGCCAGCAGTTTTTTCATTTTATGATGCCGTTGAATATAGAAACTATCAGGTTAACTGTTTATTTATTGGGTGATGTTAATATCCTAATTTCACCCAATAAATATTAAAAATTATTTTTCCGGTGGCGTATAACCGTCAATCTGGATCTCTTTTCCTTCAAACAGAAATTTCACCATTTCTTGTTCGAGCAATTTGCGAT
Organism: Enterobacteriaceae bacterium; assembly: GCA_031253755.1. Taxonomy (GTDB): domain Bacteria; phylum Pseudomonadota; class Gammaproteobacteria; order Enterobacterales; family Enterobacteriaceae; genus Xenorhabdus. Next base: position 10,030 of record JAIRVT010000070.1, on the reverse strand, counting down.
CTTCCGGTTTCATGGTATTGAGTTTCTTTTCGTTGATCAGCATGGTTTGCTTGCTCATCCATTGCTGCCATGCTTCTTTAGATATTTCATTGAAAATTCGCTTGCCCAGTTCTCCCGGATAGAATTGAAAATCCTGACCTTCCGCTTCGCGTTGTAAAAAAGTACAAAAAATAGTTCTGCTCATGGTGAATCCTCAGGTAATGGAGCAAAAAAAGTCGTGGAGCAAAAATTAAGGACAAAATTTAGCCTAATTGCTGCAATAGATACTCAACTGGCGCAGCTAACCCAATGGTTGCTGGCTGGCGTAAGTTATACCAAAGTCCCTTACTTTCATCCATGCAGGAATCAAAAGATAATATATTGATTTTAATCGGCACGATATCCAGATGAAAATGGCTGAATGTGTGGCGAAATGCCGTCAATTGTTCAGGTTTGCTGTGAAAAATGCCCGATGTCGTTAACCATTCTGTCAGGGTGATTTCATCCGCAAATTGCGGGAATGCAAATAATCCGCCCCAAATGCCAGAAAGTGGGCGCTGTTCTAGCCAAACAGTATTGCCATGCTGCATCAATAAAAAATAAGCGGTTTTTTCAGGGATGGTCTGTTTTGGTTTTTTGCCCGGATAGTTTGCCCAATTGTGCTTAGCATAAGCAATACAGCCTGCGTTAAGGGGGCAAATTTCACATTTGGGCTTGCTGCGGGTGCATACCATCGCGCCCAAATCCATCATTGCCTGATTAAAATACTCAACATCCTGTGCGGGTGTCACGCGGGTGCTGATATCCCATAATAGGTTTTCTACCTCTTTTTTTCCCGGCCAGCCATCAATAGCGTAACAGCGTGCCAGAACGCGTTTTACGTTGCCGTCGAGGATTGGGAAATGTTTTCCCTGAGAAAGAGACAAAATAGCGCCTGCGGTAGAGCGTCCAACACCGGGCAGGGCAACTACATCATCAAATGTCGTCGGAAATTTGCCATGATGCAGTGCAACAACCTGTTGGGCAGCTTTATGCAGATTGCGCGCGCGCGCGTAATAGCCCAAACCCGTCCATAAATGCAGAACTTCATCCAGAGGTGCTGCCGCCAGTGATGCAACATTAGGAAAACGTGAAATAAATTTCTGGAAATAAGGAATGACTGTTGCAACCTGTGTTTGTTGCAGCATCACTTCTGAAAGCCAGACATGATAGGATGTTTTTTCCACCTGCCACGGCAGCGTTTTTCGACCATAGCGGTGATACCATTTTAGGACTGACTGTGAAAATTGCTCGGCTTCCATCATTAGAATAAATGTCTTTATATTTGATTAGTGTTTTGTGAATAGTGTCTTGTGAACAGTTTTTCGTGAACAGTTTTGTGAACAGGATTGCAGCACAGTGCAACGTCTGTGTAAACCCGAACTTTGTTTCGAGGCGCTACGCAATTACGCATTAAAGTTGTACTTACCTGTCCCGAACTTGTTAAACTCAGCCATCTTCGTAATTGCGCTCTCTTTAGATAAACAAACAGTACCATGATAAATAACGTAATTTCACCGGAATACAATGAAAATGGCAGGGCTTTGCGCCGTGTCCGCAGTTTTGTGCGTCGGCAGGGGCGGCTAACGAGTCGTCAGCAGCAGGCACTTGATAATGTGTGGCCAAATATGGGCGTGGATTATCAGCCAGAATTGCATGATATGGCGGAGCTTTTTGGCCGTGATGCCCCTGTCGTATTGGAAATTGGTTTTGGCATGGGGGCCTCTCTGGTCACAATGGCAAGCCAGAATCCAGAGAAAAACTTTTTCGGGATAGAAGTTCATGCACCGGGAGTGGGTGCATGTCTGGCTTCTGCGGAAGATGAAAAACTCAATAATTTGCGCGTGATGTGCCACGATGCTATCGAAGTGCTGGGAAATATGATCCCGGAACAGGGGTTAGAGATGGTTCAGTTATTTTTCCCTGACCCGTGGCATAAAGCCCGGCATAATAAGCGTCGAATTGTGCAGTCAGAATTCGCCCAGCTGATCAAAAGCAAACTGAAAATCGGTGGGGTATTCCATATGGCAACAGACTGGCAGCCATATGCTGAGCATATGTTAACAGTGATGAGTGATGCCGAAGGGTATCGCAACATATCTGAAAACGGTGGTTATGTACCACGGCCTGACTCACGCCCTGTCACAAAATTTGAGATGCGTGGTCATCGTTTGGGGCATGGTGTGTGGGATCTAATGTTTGAGAGGGTAAAATAATGGCTAAAAACCGTAGTCGTCGTCTGCGTAAGAAATTGCATATTGATGAATTTCAGGAATTCGGCTTTTCCGTAAAATGGAGCTTCCCGGCGAATACACCGGTTGATGTTGTTGATAGCACGGTTGATGTTTTGATCGAGAAGCTGATAGAACCAAATGGCCTCGCATTGGATGCCAGTGGTTATTTGCAGTGGGAAGGTCTTATTTGTCTGCAAAAAATCGGTAAATGTACCGAAGAACATCGTCAGTTAGTGGCCAACTGGTTGAAAGAGCAAGGTATGGAAGAAGTCATCACATCAGAACTGTTTGATGTGTGGTGGGATTGATTTGCTTGCGTTCATATTTATAGATTACATCAAAAGTTCGTATTAATAGATCGTATTAAAAGGTTCTGGGCTCTTTATGAGCCCTTTTTATACCAGTCGCCTTTCAAAATACGCCTTATATTTCCCTGCGCAACAGGGAAATGTAAATACTCGCTTGGTCTTACAATCGGCTGTCTTACAAGCTGTAACTTGGAGTTTGGAAGATATAGTTGGAGAAATAGTTGGAGAAAAAGTAGTGAAAGTAAGGCTCTCTAATTCGTTATTGGCAGATATCTTAGATGAAGTACGCCCTTTGATTGGCCAAGGAAAAGTTGCAGATTACATTCCTGCTTTGGCAGAAGTTCCGGTAAATAACTTAGGAATAGCCATTTGTACGGTTGACGGTCAGGTTTTTCAGGCAGGAGATGCAGAAAAACGTTTTTCTGTTCAATCCATTTCCAAGGTGTTGAGCCTGACACTGGCCATGACACGTTATAAAGAAGAGGATATTTGGCAACGGGTCGGTACAGAACCTTCCGGGCAACCGTTTAATTCACTGGTACAGATAGAACTGGAGAAGGGCATTCCCCGCAACCCTTTTATCAATGCAGGGGCGCTGGTTATCTGTGACATGCTGCAATCCCGTTTGAGTGCGCCTAAGCATAGGATGCTGGAATTTGTACGCAGCCTCACAGGGCAAAAAAATATTGCCTATGATGATATTGTCGCCCGTTCGGAAATGGAACATTCCAGTCGCAATGCTTCCATTGCTTATCTGATGAAGTCATTTGGTAATTTTGAAAATGATGTGCTCACCGTGTTGAAAACGTATTTTCAATACTGTGCGCTGAAAATGAATTGTGTCGAATTATCCCAATGTTTTATTTATCTGGCAAACAAAGGGCGGATGTTGGGATCGAATCAGCAGATCCTGAGCCTTCGGCAAACCCAGCAAATCAATGCTCTCATGCTGACATGCGGAATGTATGATGGCTCAGGCGAATTTGCTTTCAGAATCGGGATGCCGGGAAAATCAGGTGTTGGCGGGGGAATTGTCTGTGTTGTTCCGGGAGAGTTTACGGTAACCGTATGGTCGCCGGAATTGGATCGCTCAGGCAACTCTCTGGCGGGTTGTGCCGCACTGGAAAAATTGGCCGAACGTATTGGACGCTCTATTTTTTAATGTCCAATCTGTTGGTTGGTAATTTTTTATGTTTACAGTTTTTTAATTTAAAATATTAGCAGTTAATTGTGGCTCTGTTTTCCATCCTCATGATGGAATAAATGAGTTCTCAAAGCCCAGAATATCAGGAGAAGATATGTTACGAAAAATTACGATTGCTGCATCGCTGTTATTTGTTGTTGCTCAGGCACAGGCCAATTCAGAGTGCCGGACCACCTTGAAAGATGACATTATTGTTACGCCTGAATCGGTGAAAGTGACAGGCAAAAGCGGCAATCTGACAATTTTGCCTGATGGTTCTGTATCCCGTGATGGAAAAGCATTGTCATTGAATGCTAGCCAACGTAGCAAAGCAAAGCAGTATCAGCAGGCTGCCCGTCAGGAATTACCCTGGATTAAGAAAGGTGCACTGAACCATTTATCTGGCGCGCGTCAGGCATTGGATAAAGTGGTTGCTGATTCGATGGGAAAAGAGAGTCACATTCGTGTCCGTCTGACGCAGTTGGAGTCTGATCTCCATAAGCAAATTGACAGAGTATTGGAAACCCGTTCTAACGGCATCACTTTTAATTATCAGGCCATAGAGAAAGCTGAAACGGACGGTGAGAAACTGGTACAGCGGAGTTTAGGTGGTATTTTGCAGGACAGCATTAACGAATTGAGCCGTAAAACAAGTGAACAGAATGGTGACGGCAAACAGGTGCTAATGTCTCTGCTCGGTGGATTGGGTGGCTCGCAAAAAAATGGTTTTGATGCAGAATGGAAAAAGCAGGAAAAAGAGCTGAAACGCTTTAGAGGGGAAGTGTGTAACAAAGCGGATAAATTGGAACAGTTGCGTGCGAGCCTGTTTAATTCCCTGAAATAGATCATAAGATTATCAATCAAGGCTGCTCCTGTCTGTTGTGTCAGGAACAGCCTGATTTTTATCAACCTGATTTCTATAAAAATGTAATGGGCGTATTTTTCACAGAAACAATTCTAGCAACGAATTCAGGAATAATTTTCCATGTTGAGTAATTTTCCAGTGCATCGCGTTTTCAGTGATATAACGTTGCGCCAGCGCTTTATCGATTTGCGGGCGAATACTGCTTTCTGCTAATCCGGTAAAATCACTGAAATCTTGTCGTGGCATGGTTTCCAACAGCCGAAAACGGTTCATGAAAAATTCAAATGGACGATCTTCATTATCCACCTGATTTTGTTGATCCAGATAACGGCCCTGCATATAGCCACGAGGATGCTTGGTTTTTACTGTACGCAGGATGCGCCCATCTTCAAACGAGATTTTTCCATGCGCCCCACAACCAATGCCTAAATAATCGCCAAAACGCCAATAATTGAGATTATGCTGACATTGATAGCCCGGTTTGGCATAGGCGGATGTCTCGTATTGTTGATAACCAGCCGCAGTCAACAACTGATGCCCCTGAGAAAAAATATCCCACAGTGCATCATCATCTGGCAGAACTGGCGGACGAGAGCCAAAACTGGTATTAGGTTCAATCGTCAGCTGATACCAAGAAAGATGTGGAGGCGAAAGTTCAATGGCCTGACGCAAATCACTCAGAGCCTCATCCAGAGTCTGATTAGGCAAGCCGTGCATCAGATCCAGATTGAAACTGCGCAGCCCAAGATTATCCGCCAACCGTGCTGCCCGTTTCGCTTCTTCCGGGCCGTGGATACGCCCTAATCGAATGAGTTTATCAGAACCGAAACTCTGGACACCGATAGAGATCCGGTTAATTCCTGCTTGCTGATAGGCACTGAAACGATCAGCTTCAACGGTTCCCGGATTCGCTTCCATCGTAATTTCTGCCTGTGGTGAAAGCGGCAGTAACGCCCTGACGCCATCAAGCAATCGTCGCATCCCATCAGCGCTGAGTAAGCTGGGTGTACCACCGCCGATAAAAATGGTTGATATTTCACGACCATCAACCATTGGCCGATCATGACGTAAATCCGCCAGCAGATGGTCAACATATTCCTGATGTGGTACTTCGCCTTTCAACGCATGTGAATTGAAATCACAATAAGGGCATTTCTGCACGCACCAAGGAATATGAATATAGAGGCTTAATGGGGGTAATTTAAGCATTACGCATTGCTTCCAACAGCATTTTTAAGGCTTGCCCACGATGTGAAACCGCACTTTTTTGTTCGTGACTTAATTCTGCTGCTGTACAACCGAATTTAGGGATATAAAAGATAGGATCATAGCCAAAACCTCCTTGTCCGGCAGGTTTATGAGCGATAAAACCCGGCCAGCGACCGTGAAAAACCAATGGTGTCGGGTCTTCTGCATGGCGCAAATAAACCAAAACACAATTAAATTGCGCCTGACGTTGCTCATCAGGCACATCACGCATGGCTTCCAGTAACTTTTCCAGATTCGCTTGGTCAGAGGCTTCAGCACCTGCATAACGGGCAGAATAGATGCCCGGATCGCCGCCCAGAGCATCGACTGATACACCAGAATCGTCAGCAATGGCCGGTAAGCCAGTGATCGCAGCTGCATGGCGAGCTTTGATGATGGCATTTTCAATGAAAGTCAGACCTGTTTCGTCTGCGGAATCTACACCTAACTCAGTTTGAGCGACGATATCTAACCCGAAATCCGCCAATAAATCGGCTAATTCACGTACTTTACCCGCATTTCCTGTGGCGAGAACAACTTTTTGCATTGCTATTATCCAATTCACTTATTGATCAGCGATCTTATTTATCTCAACGGCTTTGTTTATTAACTAACGGTGGTTACAACAACCAGCCTAAAACATCGTAACGCAGCGCGTTCAGTGCATACAGGATTAAAATGACAATCATCGCTGAGAAATCAAGCCCTCCCAGCGTAGGGATAATCCGGCGGATCGGTGCCATAAGTGGTTCGGTCAGTTGAATGAGAACATAATCGACAGGATTACGGCCTTGGCTGATCCAGCTTAATAAAGCCCGCGCAATGACAAGCCAAAAAACCAATTTGCCGATTTCGGTAAACAGCTCAATCAAGCTGAAAGGCAGTATAAGAGCGGTCGATATTGGCAAATTACCCAAAGATTCAATGAGCAATATAGGAGGGAGCAGTTGCCCCGTAGCGATCCAGGTATAAATTATTGGCTTCAGGAGAATCAACAAAAAGGCAAGTAACACTGATGCAGTATCAATAGGGCCAATAGCGGGAATAACTCTGCGTAATGGGCCTATCACCGGTTGAGTGATTTTGACAATAAACTGTGAGAATGGGTTATAGAAATCACAACGCGCCCACTGCATCCAGACCCTAAGCAGTAAAACCGCAGTATATAACTCCAAGATTATAGAAGATAGCGTGTTTAAGAATTGCATGTAGCAGCCCTGATTAAATGACGTTTGATTAGTTTAAAATAATTTTTCCATTTCCTGCGCCCGGTGGATTGCTCCCTGCATAGCCTGGGATACCACTTCCGGCAGATGGTTTTCATAAAAAATGCGCAATGCTTCGGCAGTTGTGCCACCTTTAGATGTTACCTGTTCACGCAGGATAGAAAAAGGCAATTCTGCCTGTGATTCTGCAAGTTTAGTTGAACCAATGGCGGTTTGCAGGATAAGTTCTCTGGCGGTTTGGCTGTCGAAACCCAGACGTTCCGCCTCCTGATGCATCGATTCCATAAACAGGAAGAAATAAGCCGGAGCGCTTCCTGCAATAGCAATAATATCGTTGATATTATTTTCATTTTCGACCCAGCAAACTTTACCGACACTTTTCATCAATGATTCAGCAAACTGGCGATCAGAATGGTTGACTTGCTCTGGCGCAAACATTCCGCTCATTCCTTGCCCAATTGACGCTGGGGTATTCGGCATGATGCGGATAATATTGAGGTTATCCGACAAAAATGCATAAAAACGGGAAACAGGCATACCCGCAGCAATGGAAAGTAGCAGTTTCTGCGAGAAATTCACCTGCAAGTTTAAATCGCGGCAAACGTCTGCCATTATTTGTGGTTTAACAGCTAATACAACAACATCAGCTTCTTGCGCGCAGCGAATGTTATCGCTTTGGCTGTTAATACCGTATTTTTCTGCTAAAACATCACGGCGAGTTGTATTGGGTGAGCAAACGGTAATACGTTCAGCAGGATAGCCGTTTTTAACCAATCCGGCGATGATGGCATGAGCCATATTTCCGGCACCAATAAAGGTGATTTTTCTATTTTCCATTTATCTGTTTTCTTTTCATTTATTTTCTATAAGAAAATGTATCAGTCGTTTTTCAAGATACTTTTTACAAATTTCAACCTAAAGCGGGGTTGATATAACGTTAAATAATAATAAGTTAACCTTATTCAGCTATTTTGTTGAGGGCGAATACTGACGGGCACCAAAAATAGCCGTTCCAATGCGCACGAGTGTTGAACCACAAGCAATTGCAGCCGCCATATCCTCAGTCATTCCCATCGAAAGTGTATCTGCCTGTGGGTATTGTGCCTTTAATTTAATAAATGCTTGCTCCATCTGACGAAAAACAGCGATTTGTTGCTGAGTGTCATCTTCTGGCGCGGGTATTGCCATCAGGCCGCGTAATACCAGATTAGGCAATGAATTGATCTGTGCAGCTAAATCATCAAGCTCTTCTAACAGAATGCCAGACTTACTATTTTCCCCGCTGATATTAATCTGAATCAGAACATTAAGCGGCAGTTTGTTTTTAGGGCGTTGCTCGCTTAAACGCTGGGCGATTTTTAATCGGTCAATAGTATGACACCAGTCAAAATATTCGGCTACCAAGCGGCTTTTATTGGACTGCAAAGGGCCGATAAAGTGCCACACCAAATCGTGATAGTTGGCGAGCTGTTGAATTTTTTCAACGCCTTCCTGAACATAATTCTCACCAAATTCCCGCTGACCTGTAGCGATTGCTTTTGCGATGGCTTCCACAGGTCTGGTTTTACTGACGGCAAGTAACGTAATTTCTTCTGGAGAACGCCCGCATTTTTGAGCAGCAAGTGTGATGTGATTCCTGACATCATGAAGATTTTGTTCGATATTGTGCATAAGAAACTCAGGAGATTAAAAAATGAATATGGAAAAATTAGTGTGCCTTAGTGTAAAGCATAATGCTTCCGATCTGCATCTTTGTATCGGGCAAGTGCCCATTTTGCGTATTAATAATGTGTTATACCCACAGACACAGTTGCCAGAAATTGATAGTGATTTCATTATGATGTGGAGCAAAGCGGTCTTGTCTGATGAACAACTACAGCAACTACAAAGTGCCGGGCATGTTGATTTCGCGGTGGAAATGCCGGATAAACGGCGGCTCAGAGGAAATTTATTCTACCGGCAAGATCATATTTCATTGGTGCTACGGTTAATCACGGATAAATGCCCGACATTGGAGCAACTTTATGCACCCGAAATTATTCAACGCCTTATTATGCAGGAAAAAAGCGGCCTGACAGAAAATGGGCTGATATTGGTAACAGGCGCAACGGGAAGCGGTAAATCAACAACATTGTCAGCGGTGATCGATGCGCTCAATAATCATGTCAGAAAACACATTATCACGTTGGAAGATCCAATCGAATTTGTTCACCGAAGCCGGAATTGCCTGATACAACAAAGGCAAATTGGCGGAGATGTTCCCGATTACCAGACCGCATTAACCGGCGTATTACGGCAAGATCCCGATGTGATTTTACTGGGTGAGCTGCGTGATAAGGAAAGCATCCGGCTTGCATTAACCGCCGCAGAGACCGGTCATCTGGTTCTGTCAACACTGCACACCCGTGGAGCAATTCAGGCAATCGATCGACTGGTGGATGTTTTTCCCGCCGATGAAAAAACGTGGGTATGCAGCCAGTTGGCAGGGAGTTTAAAGGCGGTTATCGCTCAACAGTTGGTTCCGGCTAAGAATGGCGGCAGAGTCGCCCTTTATGAAATTTTAGTGGTTAATCAGGCTGTCAGCCATTTGATCAGAGAAGGAAAAAATCACCAGATAGCAACATTAATGCAGACAGGATCTGCCTGCGGTATGCAAACTTATGAACAAAGCCGCCAGCAACGCCAGCTGTCGGGGTTACTGGCAGACTAGCAAAATAATCGTGGAGCCAGTCAGCATAGTGGCTATGGCTTCACGGTAATTTTATCAAATTTGCGCGTAAAACCTCGCCCAATGCGGGCGGGAATATAAGCGCACTAATCACGCAGAAGGCGTTGATTTTTTACGCAATACATAATAGGGTGTAAAAATGAAACGCGCCTATAAATACCGGTTCTATCCAACACCAGAACAGGCTGAGTTACTCGCTCAGACTTTCGGCTGTGTGCGT
>JAIRVT010000053.1 GCA_031253755.1 Enterobacteriaceae bacterium | reverse complement strand
TATTTATAGGCGCGTTTCATTTTTACACCCTATTATGTATTGCGTAAAAAATCAACGCTTTCTGCGTGATTAGTGCGCTTATATCCCCGCCCGCATTGGGCGAGGTTTTACGCGCAAATTTGATAAAAAACCCTGCCAGTCAATTGCCTGACAGGGTTGATTTAGGCTTTAGTATAGCGGTTTATTACAGTGGAACGGTCTGCGCTTCTACCACCGCCAATGCCACCATATTGATGATGCGACGGACGGAAGCGATAGGTGTCAGCACATGAACCGGTTTAGCAACGCCCATCAGTACCGGGCCAACCGTGACACCATCTGAACTGGTCACGCGCAACAGGTTATAACTGATACGGGCGGCTTCCATATTCGGCATAATCAACAAGTTAGCCGCACCTTTCAATGGGCTGTCCGGCATGATGTCGCGGCGAATACTTTCCACCAACGCCGCATCACCGTGCATTTCACCGTCAATTTCCAGTGATGGCGCCATTTGCTGTACCAGCTCCAGCGTCTTACGCATTTTTTGGGCGGAAGCACCGTCAGACGAGCCAAAACTTGAGCGCGATAATAGTGCCACTTTCGGTTCAATCCCAAAGCGACGCACTGTGTCAGCCGCCATCAGGGTAATTTCCGCCAGCTCTTCGGGTGTCGGGTCTTCATTGACATAAGTGTCAGCGATAAAAGTGTTGCCCATCGGTAACAGCAAGGCGTTCATCGCGCCTGCGGTATGTACGCCCTGACGGAAACCGAAAACGTCTTTGATAACCTGATAATGTTCACCATAACTGCCAACGGTGCCACAAATCAGGCCGTCTGCTTCGCCACGGTGCAGCATAATGGCGCCGATTAAGGTCGGATTGCCAATCATTACACGCCGGGCCTGATCCTGAGAGACACCACGACGTTTCATCAACTGATAGTATTCCTGCCAGTACTCCTTGAAACGCGGATCATTTTCGTTATTGACGATTTCGAAGTCTTTGCCGGCTTCAATGTGTAGCCCCTGTTTCTTAATCCGCATCTCAATCACATTTGGACGGCCAATCAGAATCGGGAATGCCAGACCGTGAGAGACTAATTCCTGCGTGGCATGCAGTACCCGAACGTCTTCCCCTTCCGCCAAGACAATGCGCTTTTTCTCTTTTTTCGCCTGAGAAAAGATAGGCTTCATGAATAAGTTGGTTTTGTAGACAAACTCATTCAGTTTTTCGATATAAGCGCCAAAATCCGCAATTGGACGTGTAGCAACCCCGGAATCCATTGCTGCTTTCGCAACAGCAGGGGCAATTTTCACAATCAGCCGTGGATCAAATGGCTTCGGTATGATGTATTCAGGGCCAAAGAACAGATCCTGATCACCATAAGCAGAAGCCACTTCCTGACTCTGTTCAGCCAGTGCCAGATCAGCAATGGCATGTACACAGGCCAGTTTCATCTCTTCATTAATGGTGGTTGCACCCACATCCAGTGCGCCACGGAAAATGAACGGAAAACACAGGACGTTATTCACCTGATTCGGGAAATCAGAACGACCGGTACAGATAATCGCGTCAGGGCGTACTGCTTTTGCCAGCGGTGGCAGGATCTCCGGCTCCGGGTTTGCCAGTGCCAGAATCAGTGGGTCTTTCGCCATCGTTTTCACCATCTCTGGTGTCAGTACCCCCGGCCCGGAGCAGCCGAGGAAAATATCAGCATCAGGCATAACATCCGCTAGCGTGCGGCTGCCGCTATCTTCAATGGCATAATCGGCTTTGGTTTTTTCCATATTTTCTTCGCGGCCACGATAAATAACCCCTTTTGAGTCACAAACCGCGATGTTTTCACGTTTTAAGCCCAATGCCACCAGCAAATTCATGCAGGCAATCGATGCCGCTCCTGCACCGGATACCACCATCCGCACTTTGCCGATATCTTTATTGACGACGCGCAACCCGTTCAGTACCGCCGCAGTACAAATAATGGCAGTGCCATGTTGGTCATCATGGAATACCGGAATTTTCATCCGCTCACGCAGTTTTTGTTCGATGTAGAAACATTCCGGCGCTTTAATATCTTCGAGGTTGATGCCGCCGAACGTCGGCTCTAATGCCGCGATGATGTCGATTAATTTATCAGGATTAGATTCATCAACTTCAATGTCAAAAACGTCAATGCCAGAGAATTTTTTGAACAGAACGCCTTTTCCTTCCATAACGGGTTTCCCCGCTAATGCCCCGATATTGCCAAGCCCCAGTACCGCAGTGCCATTGGAGATCACGGCGACCAGATTGCCTCGTGCGGTATATTTGTAAGCGGCCAGTGGATCTTCGGCAATTTCAAGACAAGGAGCGGCAACACCCGGTGAATAAGCTAATGCTAAGTCGCGCTGTGTTGTCAGTGGTTTAGTGGGAGTGACGGTGATTTTACCCGGTTGCGGAAACTCATGAAAATCAAGGGCACTTTGTTTTAATTTTTCGTCCATCGTCTGATCCTTTGTGAGCGGTAAAAATGTTCTACTACAACAGTTGCGAAATGTTCAGACACGATACTAACAGCATTTTTATTAATCACCACTGAAATAAAAGGATGAAAAACGATCTGTTTACGACTTCTAATTAATCAGTTTTTTATATCTCTTTCATCTCTCAAATAACTTTGTTGTACAATTTAAAATTCACCAGAGATAAAAACATATTCAATTTTACTCATAGTTGGGTATTTACGTTCTCTATTTATTAATAATTCATTGAATAAATAAAAGAGATATTTAAGAAACAATTTTAAAATGAGTTTACAAAAACAAAAATTAATCGATAGAATAATCATGAAAATTTGATTTGGAAAATTATCAACAATTAGAGAAAATCATTTTTCTGAGTATCCGTGAGTTTTATTTCACCGAACTGGATAAACCTGTTTGCGATATTTCTATTTTTATATCAGGATATATTTCAAGAACCTCTATTATTGGTAATTCATTTTATTTCATAAAAATCACACAGCTATTTAACATAAATCAAGGTTCTATTTTTTTATGTCTTAGCAAAACATATACCTTATGGATTTCGAGTTGCATCGCGGCGGCAAGTGAGTAAGCCCTCTGAGCATAGATACCGTATGTTTATAAAACACGGCGGCTGGGGCGAGCGAAGCCAACAAGGAGGCAATTTGAAAGGCAACGGGTATAAGATCTGCATTTCTATTATGGGAGAAGAATATGCATAATCATACAGTCATGATAGTTGATGATCATCCCATCATCCGTCATGGTTTAAAAGGGCTGATTGAATCAGAGCATGAACTCATTGTGACTGCCGAGGCAGATAACGGTGAAGATGCCATTAATATCGCCTGCCAAATAAAGCCGGATATTATTTTACTTGATTTAAAAATAAACGGTCTTTCTGGAATTGATACCATTAAGTCACTCAGACAAAAAGGTCTTAATTCCTACGTTCTGGTACTTTCTGATTCCGATAATCGCAGCGATATTTATGATGCTGTTGATGCTGGTGCGAATGGTTATTTGTTAAAAGATATTGAACTTAATCCTTTGCTGATTAACATAAAAAAAGCAGCAGGTGGATATTCAGTATACAGTGAAAAAGTTTATCAATATTTATCTACCCGTCATCTATATGTTGATCCTTTATCAAAATTAACGAAACGGGAATTAGATGTTTTGAAAGAAATTGCCGAGGGAATGACAAATAAAGAAATTGCTGACTTTCTTTTTATTTCAGAAGAAACAGTAAAAGTCCACACTCGTAACTTGTTGAAAAAACTGAAATCTCGTTCACGCCTTGAAGCCACTATTATCTATCTGAAACATAGAAAAGCAGACAAAATATAATCTACTTCGGTCACCGGATATGATAATGTGCAACACAATTTCCCTGGCTCTTAATAACAGGGAAATTGTGAGTTAAATTCATCAAACGTTAATTTTAATTCATTTAATCAAGTTTATAATTGATTTTATTATAATAACTAAAATTATTATATTTGTCCGAAACTATCATGGCAGCCGGAATGGTTCGCAGCCAACAGAGAGCAATAAAGACCAACAAAGAGGCAGCTTGAAAGACACGGATACATATACCCTATGGCTTTCGAGTTGCATCGCGGCGGCAAGAGAGCGAAGCCAACAAAGAGGCAGCTTGAAAGACAACGGATATATATACCCTATGGATTTCGAGTTGCATCGCGGCGGCAAGAGAGCGAATCCCCTGAGCATAGACAACTATGCGACTGGGGTGAGCGAGCGAAGCCAACAAAGAGGCAGCTTGAAAGACAACGGGTATATGCAATATTTGAGTTATCTGGGTAAAATGACGCCCTTCTCCCTCGCAGAAAAACCAAGGATCTCATCAATGTCAGATAGCATTCCTCAAAAAACATTCACTTTGTACGGTATCAAAAATTGCGATACGGTGAAAAAAGCCCGCCGTTGGTTGGAAGATCAGGCAATTTCGTATCAATTCCATGATTATCGCGTTGATGGCCTATCGCCGGAGTTACTTCAGTTATTCATGGCACAAGTGGGCTGGGAATCGTTATTGAATACCCGTGGAACTACCTGGCGCAAACTCACTGATGAGCAAAAATCGACGATTAATAATGCCGAAGCCGCTAAGACACTGATGCTGGAACAACCTGCTATCATCAAACGTCCGCTGCTTGTTTCGAAACCGAACGATTCAGATATTGGCGATTATCTGCTCGGTTTTAAGGCCGATCAGTATCAACAGTTCTGCTCTCGCGATTCTCTCAAGCAATTCGCCTCTTAAACAATAAATAATCCGTAGGGAATGACTTAATGGCCTGTCCGGTAATTGAATTAACCCAGCAATTAATCCAACGACCTTCCGTCAGCCCTGATGATCAAGGCTGTCAGGAACTGCTTATTCAACGCCTGCAAAATGCGGGCTTCACCATAGAAAGAATGCCTTTTGGCGATACACTGAATTTCTGGGCTTATCATGGTACCGGCACGACATTTGCTCTCGCGGGGCATACCGACGTTGTGCCCGCCGGTGATACGGCTGAATGGCATACGCCGCCATTCGAACCCAGCATTCGCGATGGCCTGCTGTATGGCCGCGGGGCGGCGGATATGAAAGGCTCTCTGGCGGCCATGGTTGTTGCAGCAGAACGTTTTGTGGCCGAGAACCCTGACCATCGCGGGCGTATCGCTTTTTTAATCACGTCAGATGAAGAGGCCCGTGCAACCCACGGAACGGTCAAAGTCGTCGAAACCCTGATGGCTCGCCATGAACGGCTGGATTATTGTCTGGTGGGAGAACCTTCCAGCCAAAAACGCCTTGGTGATATGATCAAAAACGGGCGTCGTGGCTCCCTGACTGCCAGCCTGACTATCCTCGGTGTTCAAGGGCATGTCGCTTATCCTCAATTGGCGGATAATCCCATTCACCGTTCATTGCCGTTTCTGCAAGAATTGGCCCATACCCAATGGGATCAGGGGAATGAATTTTTCCCGGCAACCAGTATGCAAATCGCCAATATTCAGGCGGGCACCGGCAGCAATAATGTCATTCCCGGTAAGCTATCGGTTCAGTTTAATTTCCGTTTCAGCACGGAGTTAACCGATGCTGAAATTCGCCAGCGAGTCGAAGCCATGCTGGAAAAACACCATCTGAAATATGAAATTGACTGGTGGTTATCCGGCCAGCCTTTTTTGACTGACAGAGGCAAACTGGTTAATGCCGTTGTGGGATCCATCGAACACTATCGCGGCTATCAGCCGGAATTATCAACCAGCGGCGGCACATCAGACGGGCGTTTTATTGCCAAAATGGACGCTCAGGTTGTGGAGTTAGGCCCGGTTAATGCCACGATTCATAAAACCAATGAGTGTGTAAGCATCGCTGAGTTACAGGAATTAAGCCTGATTTATCAACGTATCATGGAGCAATTAGCAAATGATGACGCCTGAAATGCTGACGGGTATATCAACCGATCATTTAGTGACTCTCTTTAATGATCAACGATCCGGTGATCAACGTTTACAATTTAACGCGGTCAAAGCGTTCCTTGCCATGCAACGGGATGCGGCTCGTGCGGGTTTTAAGTTGCAGCCTGCCAGTTCTTTTCGTTCCTTTGCGCGTCAACAGACGATCTGGAATGAAAAGTTTCGTGGCCAGCGGCCGGTATTGGACGACAACAACCAGCCTCTTGATGTGAGCACAATGACCGAAGGCGAAATTTGTCAGGCGATTCTCCGCTGGTCTGCCTTACCGGGTGCCAGCCGCCATCATTGGGGAACCGATCTGGATGTTTATGATCCTTTTCTGCTGCCACCGGATAAAAAGCTGTTACTGGAGCCGTGGGAATATGAAGATGGCGGCTACTTTGAACCTCTGTCTCATTGGCTGACGGAAAACATGTCACGCTATGACTTCTACCGCCCTTTTACCCGTAGTGCCGTCCGGGGTGTAGGATATGAACCGTGGCATATCAGCTACTGGCCGCTGTCTCACGAAGCGGAGAATTTATTTGATGAGCAGGTTTTACTGGAAGCCTGGCAGGGTCGTGATATTGCCGGTATCCATTGGTTGACGGCAAATCTCTCCTGCATTTTTGAGCAATACATCAAAACCGCAGCAGAGACTTAAGGTATAGGAAGCCATTATGCACTGGTTAGCAGACTACTGGTGGGTCGTTCTGATATTACTCGCTGGCATTGTCATCAATGCCATCAAAGAACTCAACCGCATCAATACTAAACGTTTTTTGGATAACAAATCTGATCTCCCTCCTCATCGGGATCGGAATGCTGAATGGGATGATGAGGACGATTGGCCCCGGAAAAACCACCAAAAAATGGAACAGGATCAGAAGAAGTAACCCAATTTTTCCATTGGTTGGTCAATATTTCATCCCTATTTGCCAATGCGCTGGCGGTTTCTTCCCGCCAGCATTTCAACAGCGCCTTGCGCCCGCCCAGAGACAAATCGCGGACACACTGATCAATTTCTGTCTTCAACTGAAGGTGTTTTCTCAGTGCCGGTAAAGCCAGCTCACTGACTAACAGAAGCCGCTGTAAGGCAAAATAAGCCGCAGATAAGGGACGATGGGCAAAGGCAAAACCCGCCAGCTCCTGCCAGTCACTTTCACTCAGTGGATTGTCAATATTTCGTTCAGCCGATTTATGTTCAACGGGCAAGGCAAAGCCAATTAATGATTCCAGCCAGCAAGCATCGCGGGATAATTGCTGTTGCGCAGACTGAGCCAGTCTCTCTCCCTGCTCACTTAATGGCAAAATCGCCATTGCGGTATAGCAGCCGCTGCTCGCTTCAAGATGCGTTCCCATCCGCACTAACCGAAAACCGCACTTTCGCCAGAGTGACCACAGCTCTGCGGTATAACCAAAACTGACGGAAAGAAAATCCAAATTTTGCCGGTGTGCCGCCTGACACTGTTGAGCAATCAAACGTTGTGCGATCCCAAGACGACGGTACTGCGCCTGCACCGCAATACGGCTGACTCTCTGTGAACGCATCGTTGCTGCCTGCGGAAAGCCGCCGTGAGCGGCCAGAGACTGAGCAACCAGATTTCCCCTTGGACGACGACGGCCTGCCCATATTTCGTGAGCTAATGCCGGAGACAACCCGCCTTCATTCACCATCCACAATGCACCTACCAATTGAGAGTCAGTTTGAGCCTGTGTCATCATAGCCGCCAGAAATGTCATTCCATGACCATCCAATAAGCGGCGTAAATCCAGAGGCGATGTGCGGTAATGAGCGCTGGTCAGTAACCCATAAAACTGGCGCAATAACTGCGGCTGTTGCAGCCACACTGATTGTTCAATGGCCCTGTTTTCAATGAAATCGAAAAATCCCTCTTTTGTAGCCTTAACATTAGTGTCAACATTGGCGTGTTGCTGAAAAAACAATGCACTATCATCAAATAACAAAGCCTGATCCAACCAGATTTCCAGTGGATCGTTTTCTGACCAACGCACCGGCGTTTTCAGCTCTCTGATATGACAATCAGGCAAGGCCGCACAGAACTTCAACAGAAAACCACGCCCGGTGCCTTCATAGCCCTGCACCGTTGTGGTTAGCAACACACGGGGAAAATGCCGGATAAGTTCGGTTAATTGTGGCGTTGGAATTGCGGCAGCTTCATCAATCAAAAGCCAGTCCGGCTCTTTATTCTGTTTTTTATGATCTGCCTGCTTTTCTTTCCGGCGAAGAAATTTCAGTAAATTATCCACCGACCAAAATGGTGTTTCCTGCTCCGTTGAAGTATTTTCATGGTGATCCTTTTGTTCGGAATAGCAGCGAATAACGTCTGTTGCCACTTTTGCCGGCGCACATAACCAGCATTTTCCTCGTTCCTTTTTTTCCTGCTCCTTTCGTTCCTGCCACTGACGTACCAGCATTCCGGCAAGCGCTGATTTCCCTCTCCCGCGTGGAGCGGTGATCACCCAAATACCTTGTGAGGCTTGCAGCAGCTGGTCAAGAATACGTTGTTGGCTGTTTGTCGGATTTCCATCCGGCATACGCCAAGGAGAAGTGTCAGGCAATAACGCAGGCTGAAACGGTTTTTCTTGCTGCCAGAGCAAACAATCAGGGGAAGAGAGGATCTGCTGCTGGATATGCTGAATAAAACGGGGAGTAGGAAGCCGGCCTGCGGATTCATTCCAGCGAGAGCTGTCTTCATCCGGTAAATCCGCCCATTGTGACCAACGTGGAACACGCATGACCAGCCAACTTCCGGCTTTTAGCGTTCCTGCCAGTATGGCTAATGCTTCAGCATTAAAGCCGTGGGTTGCATCAAAAACTCCGTGTAAAAACTCACGCCCCAGTAAACCGGCGGCTTTTGTTGGCTCGACAGCATCAGCGGTATAAGATGCTATCGTCAGCCAATCTCCCTGCAATTGACTCTTCAGACGGGATATAATCTGTTCACTCCACGAGTTTTCACCACTCAGTACCAGTAAACGCCGCTGCCCTTGCCGCTGCATCTGTGCCTGCAAAGCGTTCCATTCAAGGGCTTTCCATTCAGAGGCTTTCATTCAAAAATATTCCCGTCATGCCTGTTTCCGTTACGCCTTTCCGATTAAAAACGCCCAATTACAAGGGATAAGATCCCTGCCGCAATCAATGGACCGACCGGAACGCCCCTGAATAAAGCCACGCCCAACACCGTACCAACCAACAGCCCAGCAACAGTAGAAGGCTGATTTGACATCAAGACCGCCCCCTTACCACCTAACCACGACACAAGAACACCGACAGCAATAGCAAGCAGCGATTTCCAATTCAGAAACACATTAAGGATTGTGTGAACTGAAATTTTCCCGCTGGCAACAGGCGCCATGACGCCTATAGTGAGAATAAGAACTCCCACCGTCAGGCCATACCGTTCGATCCAGGGGAAAAATTGATTTAATGGCGTGATTCTGACAACCAACAAAAACAACATAGCCAATGTGACTGTCATGTTATGGCTGATAATTCCCAGCCCTGCCAACACTAATAAAACAAGTAAAGTAGGATCAATCTGACTCATAATCTTCTCTGTTTTCTATCGAATTTTTTGTGTGATGATTTTTATGTCAAACGGCATATTATCTGACGTATAGGCTCCGCCTTTCAAGTTAATGCGTGCCCTTTCGCCATAGAACAAAAAACCACCGGCAGGTGGTTAGGCATTGACTGGCTCTGAACAGATGACATCAAGTCGTTCGGCGGCACACCTCTGAGTCCGATGGCGCGCGCAGTGACAGGATTGAAGCTTAATTGTTGCAAACCTCTTTCGGTGGAGGAGAGCGCAGTACTGGCATGTTAACATATTAATATTTATAAATTAATTTTATTAAAAAACTAACATACCCCAGTTGTACCCCCACATTATTTTGCTACATCAAGTTTGGTGGTTTTTATGTGGAAATTAGGTTTATAACTGTTTAATCATCACGTTAAAACAAAAAAGCCATGAGATTTGGAAATGGTCAAATTTGGCTGCCATTTCACGCTCAAGGCTTCATATAAACATTTATCATTTTTACGAACTAGATCACAAATTAAAACGGGTTATTCCTGAGGTTTATCGCGAACCTTACGCTCAATTAACCGACCATACATATCAAAGTATCGGCTAGGCCAGATTTCAGAGGGATGTATACCGAGATAATCCGCAATAATCCATTTGCCTTTAGGCCAAGGACGGCCAAGAGTGTTTGCCAGTGTAGATGAACTGAGTCCAGCCTCACGAGAAACAGCCGCTAAAGTTGTACCACGTTTACGCAATGCAGCAATAATATCGGCCTGATGCCAGTCGTTTTTAACATTGTTATTCATTCCTGCTACCCCTTCCATTAATTGATCATTGATGGTGGTGATTCAAAGCAGGGTTAGCAGACCGGGAGTAACCATCCGGCGAGGCCGAAGCCTCCCCTGCCTGAATCACCATTGAAAGGATGATAGCAAGCACCACTGGTAGAAATTCCTACCAGCGGGGTTACTCTTTAAGGCTGCTAAACCTTACCATCGGATTGTGCCAATGGCGGGGGAACTTTAACTGATTGTTTTATCTTAATAAATAACTGGGCGACTAAGCTTAACGGCTATAAACCCACTCAGCATAACGGACAGCGGTCCGAATGCTTAATTCCTCAAGCAGCCAATTCATCAATTTCCTTACTTATACCTAACAACATGCAATCTCTGGCGCGCTACAATTCGGACAAAACAGAAAATACCTGCTTTGTCCTTGACGAATATCTGTGCGCCAGAGTGAACGCAAGTTGAGGTATTGCGGGGTATCGGTTGAGTACTCAGTACTGCCGCCTGCATTAACAGGTCATCCCCACCGGCTAGAAGCCAGCCTCGATATCGTCAAATTCTCCTTTTTCAATCTAAAAATGCAGTGTCAGATTACTGCGTGGTTAATCAGGCCAGAGCCTATCAGGGTTGTGGTGTTCTTCGGCTGCGGCGTCACTTTCAGCGATAAATCCGCAAAAAGTGACGCCTTGAGTTTCGTGAACAATCAGCAAAGACGTGCAGGCGTTGAAGTACTATCAGGCACAACAAAATGCCGTAAGGTTAAATGTCAAACGGTAGTCATGTTAATGGATTAGCTGTAGAAAAATTGTCTGTTGAATAATTCAAACAGGGATAGGTAAAAGTATGAACGGATGCGCAAAAGCTATCCTGTTGTTCATTGAAGATAAATAGGATTTATGTTGATTTGAAATGCCAGTGTATGAACCCACGCTCAATACACTTCGGTAACAAGATAAAGATATTCTTTTGGGTTATCTATTAGTTTAAGAGACCTTCATTGCCAGACGAGAGTTTAGGTGTCTTGACAATATCTGCTTCCAAAGGGGGCAGATGTACCGCAATTCTTGCTCTCTCTTTCAGGCTACGAGAGTTTTGTTTCGCCACCCGAAGGCGATCCTGACAGGCGATGGATCATTAGTGTAAGTGGAATATTAGCGGCTGCGGTGAGTAGGGTCAACAGCTTATGTTATGGATCGAAAAA
>JAIRVT010000045.1 GCA_031253755.1 Enterobacteriaceae bacterium | reverse complement strand
TCCTGATGGCTGAGGTTTGGCTGATATTCCCGCTCCCAACGCACCAGCTTTTCTCCGGTTTCTGGCATGGAATTATAAAGAGAAACGCCAACGCCAGCCGCAATGGCGCAGCCCAGTGCCGTTGCTTCTTTAACGACCGGAACGCGTACCGGCAACCCGGTGACGTCAGAGAGGATCTGGCACCAGAGTTTGCCTTTTGAACCGCCACCGGCGAAAACCAGTGAATCAGGCTGAACCGCTGAAAATGTGGCGACCATATCAAGATTACTGGCAGAAACAATGGCAGCGTTTTCTTCCAGTGCCCTGAATAGAGTGGCTTTGTTACATTTTTCCGGGTCAATCGACAGGTTGAGAAAGGAAGGCGCAGCGTGATACCAGGATTTAAAGCGCATGACATCGGAAAAAATGGGCATCACACCGTATGCGCCAGCAGGAACCCGTGCGGCCATTTCTTCCAGCAGATGGTAGGCATCAACACCTAACCGCTCTGCCATCAGTTTTTCTTCCGCACAGAAAGCATCACGGAACCAGCGCATCGTCAGGCCAGTAAAGAAGCTGATGGATTCAGCCTGAGCCATGCCGGGAATAACATGAGGATTGATGCGGATGTTCATGTTGGGATCGGTCATCGGCTCCGGCAGGTTCACGACCTGTTGCCAGAAAGTACCGCCAAGCACCGCAGTCTGAGCTGCCCTGACGACACCAATCCCAAGGCAACCAAGCTGCACATCCCCTCCACCCATAATGACCGGTGTACCACTGTTCAGGCCGCATTCAGCCGCTGCTTTATCGGTTATGTATCCGAGCAGAGTACCGGTTTCTTTGACGGGTGAGAGAATATCAGAACGTAGCCCTGCCATTTCCAGCAGGCTGGGGCGCCAGTTGCGGCTGGCTAAATCCAGCATCCCGGTTGTGCCTGCGTTGGAAGGGTCAACCGCCAGTTCGCCACTCAGCATATAAGCCAGCCAGTCGCTTATCATGGTCAGTGTGCTGGCCTGCCGGTAAATATCAGCGCGATGATGAGCAAGCCACAGTAAACGAGGCATAGCGCCCAACGCTAAAGTCTGGCCGGAATAACGATAAACATCATATTCAAACGTATTATTGTACAGTTCTTTCAGCTCACTGACTTCATGACCGGAGCGGGCATCAACGTTAGCACATGCCCAGATGGGGTCGCCGTTGCGATCATAAAGCACAATACCTTCCCGCATTGAACAGGCTGCAACACTCTGAATCGCACTGGCGGGCAGCGCCGCTTTTTGCAATGCTTGCCGGATACACTGGCAGGCCAGTTGCCAGTTGGTTTTTAGGTTGAATTCCATTGAACCTGCGACATCAGGTATGGGCTGGTGAATCCACTCCTGCTGCCCGACAGAAACTTGATTGCCTTCCAGATCAAATATAACTGCACGAATACTGCCTGTTCCTGCATCTAGCGCCATCAGATATTTCCCTGATGGGTGAACATGGGCATGTTGGTTCATGGTGCTATCCTCGTTTATCGTTATCTAAAGCCTACGGGTTGTTGAACAATTGTTGACTACGATATGGCACAGCAATGAGAAAAGTTGTATCAGATGAAATCTGTATTTTGTTTTGAGCGTTATAACAACTTTCCGATCCTTCGGAAAATAATGAAACATGAAATTTCCTGATATACCAGAGGTAGATGATATAAATTAACCATATTTCAAAGCGACTCGCATTTCTTCATAAAATATGATCGAAGTTTTACGCAATATTTGGATTTTGGGTTAGATTCATGAGCGAATGTTTTTTATCCATACATGTCCCGCTCTGATATTGATGTTTGATATCAGAAGCAGAAGTTGAAGCATCAGTCAGTACGGTTTCTTACACCCAATGGATTTCGAGTTGCATCGCGGCGGCAAGTGAGCGCAGCTAACAAAGAGGCAGCTTGAAAGACGCAGGGTATATTCGTATCCGGAGGGAGAAATGGCAGATTTAGATGATATCAAAGACGGTAAAGATTTTGGCATTGATACACCACAAAAGAACACGTTGTTTGAACTGAAAGGTTGTGGCGCATTGGATTGGGGAATGCAGTCGCGCTTGTCGCGCGTTTTCAATCCCGCCACGAATAAAACCGTTATGCTGGCCTTCGATCACGGCTATTTTCAGGGCCCGACCACAGGGCTGGAACGCATCGACATCAATATCGCCCCGCTGTTTGAACATACCGATGTGCTGATGTGCACGCGTGGTATTCTGCGCAGTCAGGTGCCACCGGCAACCAATAAACCGGTCGTGTTGCGCGCATCCGGTGCAAACTCTATGTTGACGGAACTCTCCAATGAAGCTGTTGCGGTGGCGATGGAAGATGCGTTGCGGCTGAATGTCTGTGCCGTGGCAGCACAGGTTTATATTGGTTCGGAATATGAGCATCAATCCATCAAAAATATCATTAAGCTGGTGGATCAGGGCACGCGTTTCGGTATGCCGACAATGGCGGTGACGGGTGTTGGTAAGGATATGGCGCGTGATCAGCGTTATTTCTCGCTGGCTACCCGAATTGCGGCAGAGATGGGGGCGAATATCATCAAAACTTATTATGTCGATAGCGGTTTTGAACGGATTGTTGCGGGTTGCCCGGTACCGATTGTGATTGCAGGTGGCAAAAAGCTGCCGGAGCAGGAAGCGCTGAGTATGTGCTATCAGGCCATTGATCAGGGCGCTTCCGGCGTGGATATGGGGCGTAATATCTTCCAGTCAGAAGCGCCGATAGCGATGCTGAAAGCGGTTCAGGCGGTCGTGCATCACAATGAAAAACCGGATCAGGCTTATCAGCTGTTCCTGCATGAAAAAGCCTGAGTAAAAAGGATAAATAATATGCATGTTACATTAGTCGAAATTAACGTCAAAACTGACAAGATCGCCGAATTTATTCAGGCATTTCGTGATAATCATCTCGGTTCTGTGCAAGAGCCGGGTAATTTGCGGTTTGATGTTTTGCAGGATGAAAATATCCCGACTCGTTTTTATATCTATGAAGCCTACGCGGATGAAGCGGCAGTTGCAGCCCATAAGAAAACTGCGCATTATCTGCGTTGCGTTGAAAAACTGGAAGCTTTAATGAGCGAGCCACGGAAAAAAAACACATTTATTGGTTTGATGCCGGAATAGAGACAAATAATCATTCTCTGAATATACAACAGCCTGCAATAAACGATGCAGGCTGTTTTTAAATAGAGCCATTCTTTGAGGCGTAATTATTGTGCGGGTAAATACCGATAAGATTGGGGGGCAACAATATTATTTCCCATTTCATTTAGTGAGATAGGTGTACTGTATTTCTTCACGTTGCCAATTTTAATAGCAAATGCTTTTTTCTTTTTGTCGAAATATGAATCGAAAAATTGCTTACTAATACCCGCATGCTCATAGGTTTTATGCCATACAACTTCTGGTTCATCTTCTATGATATTTTCGATATCAAATTCGCCGACAATACGACCGATAGGCATGGTTGCGTAAATCACAACTGAACGAACAGATGTGTTTTTAAAAATTCCTTTTCTGAATTCATATTTTTTCGTGCCATTTAATATTTTTTCGGCAAACTCAGGTTTAATTGACAATAATACTTTCATCGATATTACTCAGCTCTATGATGTGATTGAATTGTTCGTTCGTTAGTTGCATTATACTCCAGCGTTCACTTGAATTTAATCCTATTTTGTTAATCAGTATAGCGCGATTAAGTCTTTTGGGTAGCGCAAGGTTATACGTAAAACTGATAACATATGGATATCTTTTATGTCTATAGTGCTGTCTAAGTTCTTTTTCTGAAAAAACAGAATATCTTTTACAGAAGTCAATAAAAGCATCTTCATTATTAAATGAATTAATATTTCTCACTGCCTCTACAACGCATATAGACGTTATTACCGAACGATAATGCGCAGGTCCATTATTATCTGTCGTTCGGTATATGACGATATTATCGTTGGGTTGTATTTGAATCGCCTTAGGAATGGCACAAATATAAATTTTCCTTATGCTATTTGAATGGGAAACATCCTGCAATATATTTGGCGATTCGTTTATTAGCCTGGAATCAGGGAATAGACGAGTATGAAATTCAGGGTAAATAGATAATAAATATTTTCTTTGGTTAACTGAATTTCTGATATAAGGATAATCTGAAAGTAAATTTCCTGTTAAGGATGTCTTATCCATGCTCCTTAATAATACATTTTCTTCTCCATTGATAGAGGTTTTTTTGCCATACAGATTAAAGCCATAAATACGGAATAGCTCAATAAGAGCGTGATGTTTTCCGAATGCTGTGACGTAGATACCGTTAACTTTTTCATTAATTGCGTGATCAAATACTTTTTTGATAAATCGCTGACCTCGCAACGTTCCTCTAGGGTTAAACTTGAATGTTCCTATTTTTAGATAATTAGCATGAGGTAATGATGGTGTAATGTCATCTATTACTCCTGTTTCTATTTTAAGATACATGAAGCCGTCAATTTTATTGTTTTCATCATATAAAACATACGCATATTGAGTATTATCATTTATTTTTTTATTAATCCATTCAATAAAACCATGTGCATAATCTGATTTCAAAGAATCAAAAAAGACGTCATTAAAATCAATATCACTAAATTGAAGATGCTTTAGTTTATCCATTAACTACTCCTTTTAAATTGAAATCAACATGTTTTAATTTTGGAACTCATGCGATGAATTACTCGTTAATCTATCTATGGGGGAGATATAAGTATTCAAAACTGCAACTTGAAGTTGGATTAGTATATTAACCATTTCTCTATTTACATATAAATGGTTGAGGTATTTTTGTGATGAAAATCACAAAAATACCTGTTAGTGACTTAAAGTTAGTAAAAATTGATATTTTTATATTTTTAACTTACGTTTTATTCCCACTGAGAAATAAATATGTTCTTATTGCAGTGGATAATATATACCCGTCGTCTTGCAGATTGCAATTTGAAGTTTATCGAGTATATAGAAAATGATTTATTTGTTTATTTTAAAAAGCCATTCTGCAATAAATGCCGCCACCAGCTCAGGCTGATTAATATTTAACTGGGGCAGTGAGATTGCCAGCGGAATATCACTGGCAACCGCAATCACATTAGCACCGAGCATGTATTCAAGGGAATTGTACTCAGGGGAACTGTATTCAAGAGAATGGTGCTCAAAGGGGGCGGGAATATTAAGAGAACAGTTTAGCGCGTGCCGATAGAGTGCGATTTTCGGGATCGCTTCGTTTTTGAAGCCTTCCACCAGAATTAAATCCAGTGAAGCGGCATCAAACCGGCTGGCAAGATAGTGCAGATCCAATTCCGGTAATTCCGGTGTTTCCGTCATCAACGCCCAGCGTTGCTGGCTGGCAACCAGCGTCTGCGCTGCGCCGGCCTTGCGCAACTCGTAACTGTCTTTGCCCGGTTTATCAACATCCATATTGTGATGAGTGTGTTTGATCAGCCCTACCCGAATTTGTTGCTGGCGTAACAGCGGAATGACCTGCTTGAGCAGGGTGGTTTTACCGGTTCCGCTGTAGGCTGTGATGCCCAATAGCGGCAGGCTGGTTGACGACAGACGGGTTGACGACAGATTAGTTGGATGACGGTCTTGATTCATGCTGGCTCCTGAAGACATTCCCAATGCCGACATTGCCAGTTCTGGCACTCTTCTGGTGTATTTAAATTGGTGAAAGCGTCAGGATAAGGGATATAGACCGCTTTTGCCTTAATCATCTGCATAAATAGCATCAGTTTTCTGTCTCCCAGTGCAAGATAACTCTCTAATCTGGGGATCAGGCTTCGGTGCATCAACGTGAGTGTCGGATGAGCACGTTCGCAATCATGCACGTAGACTGCGGCTGACTGTTGTTTATAACGCCAGAGTTTTTCTACCAGATCTTCAGGGAAATCCGGCACATCACAGGGAACAAACATCACCCATTCATGAATGGCATTTTTCAGTACCGACAGCATTCCGGCTAACGGCCCGGAAAAATCAGTGATAATGTCCGGTATGATGGGATAGCCGCTTTGTTGATAGAACGCCTGATTACGGTTGGCATTGATCAACAATTCATGGACTTGCGGCTGTAATTTTGTCGCTATGCGTTGATAGAGTGGTATGCCGCCAAATTGTAATAATCCCTTATCATTTCCGCCCATACGGGTGGATAGCCCACCGGCCAAAATTGCTCCACTTATTTTTGGATGTGTCATGTGAAATCGCCAGATGTATGAACATTGAATATTTTATCGTTGGTTCTGTAACCCTTGTAAATCAATATGTAACACTATTTTCAGTCGCAGAGAGTATAACGCTTCTGGTTATTAACAGATCAATTTTTTCTCTCAATATTTGACTTTGTTGTAAGGTTCTTTATCAAATTTGCGCGTAAAACCTCGCCCAATGCGGGCGGGAATATAAGCGCACTAATCACGCAGAAAGCGTTGATTTTTTACACAATACATAATAGGGTGTAAAAATGAAACGCGCCTATAAATACCGGTTCTATCCAACACCAGAACAGGCTGAGTTACTCGCTCAGACTTTCGGCTGTGTGCGT
>JAIRVT010000015.1 GCA_031253755.1 Enterobacteriaceae bacterium | reverse complement strand
TGGCTGAAAACACAAAGATTACCTCAGGTCATGTTTTTTGTTGAGCTTAATCTATCAGACAAAAGTTCAATAAAAATGTGTTTTATTCCTCCCTAACGTATTTGTGTAGGAAAGACAGCGGTTTGGCCGGGTTTCGGAAGTGGCTTCCCGTCTGGCGGGGCAGCTCAGCGGGGAGGGCAACAGTGCCGCGTTCCGCGAATTCGCATGGCGGTTTGTCAATATCGTTTCCCGTGCATTGGTGGCGCTGGGACACCGGCCGGATTACACGCTGATTACCCGCTACGTCAATAATATCAGCGAACTGTACCAACTCTACGCCACCAAAATGCTGGCAGAGCGGCAGCCCGCCCTGCTGGAGCAAATCAACCATTCCCTCGGCAAGCTGAAAGAAAAAGACCTTCCACGCACTATGCAGGGGCAGCCGGATGCGATGCGGCTTTGGGCGATGGAAGTTGCTTTGAGTTCAGACGCAGGCAAGCAGCTTTACGATCCGATTCTGGACGGGCTCCGCTCTGCCGTGCGTTATGACCGCACCTACTTCGATAAAATTGTCGCCTCCCTGCTGCCGCTGCTGGAAAAACTCACTACCGGCAAAACCGCCGAACTGCTCTCACCGGATTACCTCAATATGGCGGACTTGCGCCCGATTTTCGACTGGGAGCAGGTCATTCGCAAAAACGGCATTGTTTATATCGGGCTGGATGCCCTGTCAGACAGCGACGTGGCTTCAGCGGTCGGCAACAGCATGTTTGCGGATTTGGTCAGTGTCGCCGGCCAGATTTATAAATACGGCATGAATGCCGGTTTGCCGGTGCGCCATGATGGCAAGCTGGCCATCAATCTGCACTGTGATGAATTCAACGAACTGATGGGGGATGAATTTATTCCGCTCATCAACAAAGGCGGCGGTGCCGGTATGCAGGTGACCGCCTATACCCAGACGTCGTCGGATATCGAAGCCCGGCTCGGCAGCCCGGCGAAAACCGCGCAGGTGATTGGCAACTTCAACACCCTGATGATGCTGCGGGTGCGGGATAACCGGACGGCAGAACTGCTCACCAGCCAGTTGCCCGAAGTGGACATCTACAGCAAAACGCTGGTGTCGGGGCATTCCGATATTGCCGATGTCGAGCAGGGTCAGGATTTTACCTCAAGCACGCAGGACCGGGTCGGCACGGTCAAAACGCCGCTGGTGACACCCGCTGAGATGATTAACCTGCCGAAAGGACAGGCATTCGCCCTGCTGGAAGGCGGGCAATTATGGAAAATCCGGATGCCGTTGCCCACCGGTGATGACAATGATGCCCTGATGCCTGCCAGCTTGCAGAAAATCGCCGAACAGATGCGGCGTCACTACCGCACCAGCGAAAACTGGTGGGAAGAGAAAACCTGATGGCACAATCCGAACCTGCTTCTCGCCAACAATCCCAACCGCCGCGCAAAAATGGCTTGTTGTATCGCGTATTATGGGAATGGCCATGGCAACTGATGGGTTTTATTGTCATGTCATGGCTGTTCAGCCTGTTACTGGAATACCTCGGTATGTCCTTTCTCTGGCAGGATGAAGGCGCATCCCACAGCCAGAATATGATGAACACCGAGTTGCAATTTTTATCCTCGGAGTTTAGGCAAAGCCTGTTGTTGTCCGAACCGTCACAAACCGTTTCAGACTGGCTGGCGCAGGCGTATCAATGGTTATTTGTGGACAGTGGTTTTATGCACTGGATACAGGGGCAGCGGCACTATTCACTCAATAGCTCTAATGATTTTTTACGTGAATTTAATGGGGTATTACAGAAAGTATCGAGTCATTTGCGAGAGTACTGGCTGGCTATGGTGTTTATCACGATGGTCACATTAACCCGACTGGCAATTTTGTTGCTCTCCGCTCCGTTGTTTGTGATGGTCGTTTTGGTGGCGCTGGTTGACGGACTGGGGCGGCGGGATTTGCGGCGTTATGGTGCAGGGTATGAATCCAGTTTTGTTTATCACCATGCCAAGCGAGGAATTAAACCTGCTTGTACAATTCCTTGTATACTATATCTTTCATGGCCAGATGTGGTCTATCCCACGGTAATATTATTGCCTGCCGCGTTGTTACTGGGTATGGCGGTGATGATTACAAGCTCGATGTTTAAGAAATATATTTAAAAACTGATAGTTATAGATGGCAATAAAAATAAAGTATTAATTAGTAACTAGCTATATAGATATGCCCCAGAAAAATTATTTATCATATTTTCCATTTTACTTTCTTATATCTGATTTTTTCACTATACTAGACTATACAGTGAATAATTTTCTTGAAGGGGCGGAATTATTATTCCGCATTCTGAGCAACCATCCATATTAATATGTGAATGTTTATTATAATGTATTTTTGAAATTTCACTTCCTCTATGTAATTAAATTTTAAGGTGTAACATTTATCTTCATGAAGGTGATTGGCAGAATTAATTTTCCTTTGTATTTCAATTACGAAAGGAATAGCAGTAACTTACTTTAAAGGTTATGTTCAATAATTTTTCTAACGAAAATAATATTATTTTATTAAAATATTAAATATAGCACCCCACTTAGGTAATAACATTAATTAATGTTTATTTTTATAAGTTAACTTTCAATACAGTAGGGTATTTTTACTTCTTTCCTGCGAAGAGCAAGGGAAAAAATAATGTTTTTACCTACTATTATGAAAAAGTATTTATGAGGAAATAATAATGAAAGATATTCATGAGCTTGCTAATATATACGCAAAATATTATGCAGAAAAACATGGGCTGCAATTATATTCAGTTGAGACTTGGAATTATAGCAATACTCCTGAGCTTGTACCTTATAAAGATCGCCAAGTACGAGTAATTACCTCCGGCAATACTCAATGGGAGTACCATGAAAAAACAATGACTCCAACATATCTTGGGAAATATAATTACTATAATTGTAGTTCTGTTGAAAATAAAGAATGGTTCTCATACGAAAAAGAAATTTCGGAAACAGCAACTTGGACAGTTAGTGCATCAATAAAAGTTGGTATGGAATTTCAATTGGGTATTAGTTTTCCATTTGTTGCTGAAGGCGGCTCAAAATTGTCCACCTCTATTGAGGTCGGTAGTAGTTACTCACAAACAAAAGTAAATAAGACGACATTTAAAGATAATACTATCATATCCGTTCCAGCCCATACCCATGTATGGGGTGATAAGCAAATATTAATGGGAAGTGGTACAGCTGACTGGGTTCAGCCTTGCCAATATATTGGTGAGGTAGCAATCCTATATTATCATGACTCTCATTCATATAAAAGTTTTTTCTTTTCCGTTCCTGAGTTATTCATTTATAAATTAAAACAAGAAATGGGTAAACCTGAATTATATGATGGTTATGAAATAATTGATGCGGCTTGGATAAAAGATACTAAAATTATTGCTAATGAAGCGGGAAGACTAGATTATGATTATAATAACAGTGTGGAGGTTATTGGTCACCAAGATTCAGGACCCTGTAATAAATAATTATTAATCAGATTAAGTTTTTATTAATAAATGCTATGCGTTACAAACTTCATAAACAATGGCCTTTAGCGCTAAGGAAATGATACGTTCTTAATATTTTTTCATAAGTATGAATCTGCATTTCTATACTTAATGGGCATACAAATTAATAAGCGTTGAAGCTAAGGCAATAACAGGTAAAACGATGCTTCGTTTTACCTGTTATTGCCTAGCAGACAAGTCGCATAGCGGCGCGTCAGCCTTTCCGATTAATGCTGAAATTTTAATCTAATCAATTATCCAGACCATTTAGTTAATTCTCACCAACCCATAAAGAGTTTATTGCTGATTTGAGTCAGCATTCGTCGCATCCTCGGTCTTCTGAAATTTATGTCGAGGAAAATATTTATGCACTGTAACTTTTCAATTTCTTATTCTGCTTGCCTGTTAGGGCTAACTTTATTGTGTGCATCGCAGGCTCAGGCAGCAGAGAAAGATGAGCTTGCGAGTGCCAAACGCCTGATTGAACAGGTACAGATAGCACTGGAGCGTGCCAATATCGCCGAAAAACAATCAGAGACCGCCCAACTGCCGCGGTATTTCTTCGATTATCCCCGTATCCAAACCGACCTCGGTATCATCAAAGCGGGTATTGACCACTACCTGATGCCTGCCCGCGGCCAGCCCAAAAATCCCGGCGGATTATCCGGCCATTACCGGCAGGAACGCCCGCAATGACACCTACCCAGCGCAATGCGTTTGAAACCGCCTCCGGGCAGTTTGATGTCCATTTTCTGTACCTGCTCTGTGTGGGGTTTTTCTTAGCCACGCTGTTTTTCTGGGCCGCGTGGGCCGCCGTGGAAGTCTGGAACGGCTGGG
>JAIRVT010000095.1 GCA_031253755.1 Enterobacteriaceae bacterium | reverse complement strand
AACATTCATCTTAAACGTAATGGTTTGTGAAGGTTGGTGTGCGTCAGCAGCGTAGGCTTCGGAAAACGCCGTCGCCGCCAGTACGATCATTCCAGCCAGCTTCATTCCAGTTTTCATATTCGCTTTTACCCTGTTTCTGTTATTGCTTTTATGATAACCACTCCCACCATTGACAGGCTCACTGTTGATAAGAGCTGCCAAACAGCAGGCGAAACGGAGCAGCGCCAAATTACGGCATGTTACCGGCATCACTTGTAAGCAAAGCTGAACGTCAGCGTCGCCTGCAAGCTGCCTGTTACCAAGGTGGTTTGTCGGCAATCGACTTGCGTTCCGCATCCCACACCTACGTAAAGCGTCTTTTTTTCTCCATTTGGCTCAAGGTTGGTCAGGTGAATTTCCTGATCCGTCGTCAGCAACTTATTGGTATCCCAGTTGGAGAGGCTTGTCTCGCTCAGGGTGATGCCATATCCCTGAGCCTTGCTTGATTGTTCACCGCTGTTATCGCCGTTGTTGAACAGATATTTGCCGGGTTCACTCGTGCCAATTGTGTTGCCGGTGACGGTCAGTGTCGGCGCTGAAGTCGGGGTGCCGATGCAGTTGCTTATCTCGACGTCAAACGGAGTTGGGTTTTGGATAGAACCGTTCTGCAAAAGCGCCCGGTCGACTTGAGGTACATCCAGCGTCGAGCCGCCCGGCAGGGAAACCTGACAGCTTCCCCTTGTAATCGTCGCTGCCACAGTGTAATTGTACTTTTTGTTCAATTCGCCCGAAGCCACCAGCGGAAAGACCAGCAAGAGCCAGCTACACCAACGAATACGCTGTTTCCACAACATCATTAACCTTTTCACGGTTTAGCCTTTTTTATCCTTAGTGATATTGAAAACTGAATGTCACATTCGCCTGCGTCAGCCCGACTCCGGGTTCTTTGTTGTTACTGACATAGCCCACGGTGTAGATGAATTTTTTACCTATTTCCCAGCGTTCACTCTTCTGACCCACATAGGTGTATTTACCATTTGTGATGATCTCTGGTGCATTAGGAGCAAAGAACCCGTTCAGCGGCCCTTTATATTCCCCTTCCCGCAACATAAAGCCGCTGTTGGCCGATATATTTTTGTTTTTGTCGGAAGCACTGTTATCGGCAGCATCCGGCGAGGCAAACATGGCCGGGTTGTCCGGCAAAGTATCACCGCTGACCAGAATGGCTGGCTTTAATATTCCGCCGTTGCCGGTGCATTTACCCAGACTCAACTCAATGGGCTGTATCGCGACCGTCCAATTGTTGTTTTTGTTAAAATCGCCCGGAAGATAATTGCCGAACGTGATCGTTGGCTGTGCCACGTTCAGGTCACAACTGCCGCTGATAATTTCTGTCCTGACCAACAATTCCGCTTTATCTGACCGTGTCGGGTTGTCGGCTGACAGCGCGGCGGCCGGCAACAGGCCGAATGCCATGCCCATCCAGCACCACAAACGCCATTGGTTCATAACACTCTTCTCCTGTTCGTTGATTTTGCCGTTGGTGACCGATCATCGGCGATTAGCGATCAATCACTGAATCGTGCCCTGAAAACTTTTGTCCAGACCGTCATCGGTAATAACGCTCCAGTCCACCTGTTTCCCCGTGCTGTTGACGCTGTACACCTGCTGGCTGAACGGTGGCAACATGGTTGGCTGGGTGGCAGAAAATTTCACCGGCTTACCGCCGATACGCAGGCTGTCCAGCGTGATGTTGTAGGGGGACGGATTTTTCACCTGTACGCCACCGGAAACACGCGAAAAACTCAGTTGACGATAGACATCGTTACCCGGCGTGCCGATACCGTTCGGGCGATAAAACAGCTTGATAATATGCCCCAGCCCGATACTGAGATTGCTGGTATTTTGCTGTTCTTGACCCGGTGCATCTTTATTAGGCGATATAATCGGCGTGGTTCGGCCGGGAATGCCCACCATATGCAGGTAAAACACACTCTCCCGGTCAGTCGGCAAACCGGCGGCATTCAGTAAACGAATGCGTATCGTGTTCCGGCCACCCGGTTCTAAGCGGGACAATGGCGGGGAAACCGCAAAAGCGGGATCCGGTACGATTTTGTTCTGCTGCTTACTCACTGCTCCTTTCACCAGATACGGTACGCTATCTGGCCCACTGTAAGCCATCACCGAGGTGCTGCCTTGCTCCTGTGTGATCACCACTCGTGTCTGACCCAGTGCAAATCCGGAATCCGCGCGTGTACTTGTCGCGCCCAGCAACAGCGCCAGCAACATTCCGGTCAACCCTATCCGTCGGATTATCATCATCGCCTCCTCGTGTTTCTCACTTGAGACTCAAAAAGGAAGGAAAGTGGCCTTTCCTTCCCACGTTATTGCTAGGGTGTTGATAAGGTGACCGTATTAATCGGTGGTCATGGAGAAAACGAGGTCAGCCTTGACGTCTCCGGGTACCGCTGCATCAGCACTCTTTACTAACCATGCTGCCATTGGTACTATGGCTTCCTTCTTGTTCGTGTCTACATTTTTTCCCGCTATAGCAAATTGTGCGTCGTTTTCTGCTTTGACCTCATCTCCATTAGCGGTCAGTTTAATACCTACGTTTTTAGACAGACCCTCGGAATTAGGATCATCATCATTTTCATTTTGGCCCCACGCGAGAGATTCCGCTTGCTGAGGCCCGCTCACCTGAATTTTCACACTATCTGGGGAAACTGTGTCTTTGGTCGCCGTCTTTCTGCAATTAGACACATTCAGTATGAAATCTTTCTTACTCTCTACTAAGTCATTTCCTTTAAAATCATCAGGAAGCCAGCTTTTCAAATCCAAATTGTTCACGTTTGTTGACAGCAAGCAAGTGGTATTCAACACTTTTCCGTGAATCAGGATTTTGGCATCCCTACCGGGTTTTGTGGCTGCGGCTGCGCCGCCAGCTTTATCACCGTCAGCATAAGCAGCAGAAATCCCGCCTAAAACCAGCGCTGCAACAGCACCTAGTGTACTTAACTTTAATGTACTCAACTTCAAGGTATTCAGCATTATTGTCTCCTGTATAGGTATAGCATACCTATAGTGGGTTAAGGTGTACTCCGGCTTTGCAGATATCGCTGCCCATGCTGGGGTACAAGTTTACGT
Source organism: Enterobacteriaceae bacterium (assembly GCA_031253755.1). Taxonomy (GTDB): domain Bacteria; phylum Pseudomonadota; class Gammaproteobacteria; order Enterobacterales; family Enterobacteriaceae; genus Xenorhabdus. The sequence continues at coordinate 17,154 of JAIRVT010000095.1, read as the reverse complement.
TTACATAACTTACTTACTTTCAAACGACTTACTTTGAAACCATTTACTTTGAAACGAATTACTTTGAAACGAATGGCGCGCAAAACTGTTTATTATTTAAATCAGTTATTGTTAAATTATTCATCCTTAAATTACTGTAAAAAAAATTATAGATTTACACAGGTAACTTTCCACTTGCATTCTGTGATTATCCATAACAAGAGCTAAATGAAAGAAATAAAACAACAAAAAGGCGATGGGACGGGGGTCTCAGAGGGGGTTTTTATTTAAGCGGCGTTTAAATTAATAAGAATTTATGATGTTTTTAATCACTCCCCGTGATGTCGGGGAGTGATAAGCACCATAATATTATGGTGGTGTCAGCGGCAATTTGAAATTGAGTGGGTATAACTGAGGGATTTTGAACAACGCGATTTTTGGCGACACGATTTTTGACAACATCATTCCGGCAGAAAAACGAATGGCAGGCAGATCAGAAATCCGCCAGACACTCAAAATGCAGCGGCGAGCCATAGGCCGGGTGCGTGATTGACAATTCCTGCGCGTGTAGTTGCAGGCGAGGCGCCAGCGCTTTGGCTTGTTCATGGGCATAGAAGCGATCACCGAGAATCGGGTTGCCCAGCGCCAGCATATGGACGCGAAGCTGATGCGAGCGCCCGGTGATCGGCGCAAGCCTGACGCGGGTGGATTGATCTTCGTACTCCAGTACCTGATATTGCGTCTGAGCGGATTTTCCGCTTTCAAAGCAGACTTTTTGTTTCGGGCGATTCGGCCAGTCACAGATCAGCGGTAAATCCACCAGCCCCTGCTCCTGCTCTAACTTTCCCCAGACGCGGGCGATATAGACTTTTTTCGGCTCCCGTTCACGAAACTGCCGTTTGAGTTCGCGCTCAGCCGCTTTCGTCAGCGCCACCACCATCACACCGCTGGTCGCCATATCCAGCCGATGAACCGACTCAGCCGCCGGAAACTCCGCCTGTATTCGGGTCATGATACTGTCTTTATGCTCCTCTGCCTTGCCCGGCACAGAAAGCAATCCGCTGGGTTTATTGACCACCATAATGTGCTCATCCTGATAAAGCACATGTAACCACGGTTCAGTCGGGGGATTATAGGACTCCAGCATAGTTGCTCCAGTGAGTGTAGTAGCTAAAAAATGTAGTAACCAAAAATGCAGTAACCACAAATAGTAGAAAGGCAAAAAAAGCGCGGATAAATTAGTGGAACTTTGCCGTGATGTCGACGATTTTTGTTGGGTTTCTGATAAGCAGTTTTCTAACACCCTTGTATTGATGCTTATACTGATGTATTTTTACATCTAAAATATCATCTTGGAGGTAATCTATGCGAACTACTGTCACGATTGATGATGCACTGTATGTACAGGCGTTGGAGATGGCTGATCCTGATATGGATAAGGCAGATATTTTTCGGGAAGCGGTAAAAACGTTCGTTCGGGTTCAGGCAGCGAAGAGACTGGCTTTACTCGGTGGTTCATCACCTGAAATGCAGGTATCCCCACGGCGTCGCGAGGAGCCATCCGAATAATGACTATTTTGGTTGATACGTCTGTCTGGGTTGACCATTTCAAAAATCGGAACGACAGCCTGATCCAGATACTAAATCGGGATTTGGTTCTGATTCACCCGATGATATTGGCTGAAATAGCATGTGGCACTCCTCCGTCTCCAAGGCTGCGAACGCTTGAATATTTGGGACTGTTACAACAGAGTCATCAGGTCACTATTACCGAAGCGATGGCATTCATTGAGAACGAAAGGCTGCACGGCCTCGGATGTGGGCTGGTTGATATCACGTTGTTGGCATCGACGATGATAACACCGGGGGCAAAACTCTGGACGCTGGATAAGCGGCTTGAGCAGTTGGCTAAACGTCTGGATGTGAGTTATTCACCTGTGCATTGACCGCTGAAAAAGTGTTTGTTTATGCTCTCGTAATCGCTTCCAGTCCATCATCACGGATATTAAGCCACACATCTTAAAAGTATCAATGTTGGAAATTGATGTTTTTAGATAATCCATGAATGTTTCATTGAAGGAATACCATTCCCCATTATTTAAAAAACAATTAACTTCATCGTTGGTAATATGGAGGTCTAAAATGTATTTTATGTTATTTATAAACTTTTCTTTCCCCTCAATATTAAATCTGACATAAATGGAGTTAATGTTTTCAAGGTTTTTACAATCATTTAAATAATGAGATAAATAATTTGTGATTATTTTTCCCTAATCATACTCAATAAATCGAAAACAGAAACTGACTCCGTTCACGCTAAATTCTTCTGGCCTTTTCAAGGGGAATTGTGTCTTCATCAGATATCTTAATAGCAAAATTTATTCCAAAGTTTTTTTCGATATATCTATTAAGATAGTCCCAAACTAACAATGTAAGCGTAATCTGCCTTGTTCTCCTTTGAACAAATAAGTAAACCAAAATGAAATATATTCTTTGGTTCTGTAACAGAATTGTCGAAAAAATCTCTATATGTATCCCACCACCATATAGGAATAGATAATATTTTATCTTCTAATTTAGAAATATTATCATATTTCATTTTCTATAAATTATAAATATTTCTCATAATCAACCTGTCAAATCATTCATTATTAAATATAACAAAAAATAAATTACTTAATATTTTCATTATGTATTTATTTTTTATTTGGCAAAGGTGCGTCAACGTTTATATCTATAAAATCCAAATTATTAACGTTGAAGTTAATATATTCCTTGCCATTTTTCTTGGATTTTACTAGTTTAGGTTTTGCATAAATAAAAACAAAAGCGGTAGGTTTGGGTTGTTTTGATATTTTTTGCATTCTTTTTATTATCAATTTTTTAATTGGGTAGCTATTTATTAATTCATCGGTAACGAAAAATGTTACAGGAGTTTCTTGGTTGTTTACTATAAAACACTTTTTGAATTTTATTCTATACGAAGTTTTATATTTATCTATATACGCCCATCCATGATAAATAATGGGATGTTCAAAAAGATATTCAATATTTTGATTGTGTATACTTTTAAAAAAATCCTTATAAGAAAAATCCTTTCCTTTTACATTTATTTTTCTCAGATTGAGACTTCCATCATTATGATATCTAAGATATCTACTGACCATACTTCTCACAGAGTAAATTCGACCAATGCTACCCGTTTGTTTTATGTTTTCAGATAAAATTTGCAAATGATATTTCTTCTTATCAACTATTTTTGTATGTCTATCATTGCTAATTTTATTTGAGTCATAATATGAATTAGGTCTAATCAATGTAAAGGAGTCAACCATAGATTGATTAATTGAGATTTTTTCTTGTTTTTTTGTTAATTCAATAATTTTATCAATTTTAAAAGGAACTTTTAAAATTAACTCACAATCAGGATGATGTTCCCCATAAATTCTAAAATGAGGAACCACCTTCATATTTTGTGATTCTTCGTCCAAATTAGCGCACGTAACCTGAGCGCTACAATTCTCTCCTGGGCAAATAAATGCTTTCTTATCCGTAATAATTCCCGACCAAAATAGTTCATAAGCTCGATCAGGGTCAACAAAATCGTCAATTTCAATTGCAAACGCTACATCCAGAGCCATGATTCATCTCCACTTCCACTATAACATCGGTTTAGAAACGATATTGTAAAACTATGGAATGGATCAATCGAATGGATCACATATTTAATAATGTTCAGTAAGCTATATGGCATATATATTATATAAACAATAAGTTTTCATATATGTTTAATAATTGTTTCTTTATAATTTTTCTGTAATTAATCACTCCTTTTGATGGTAGTAATGATTTTTATATACATAGTATTAATGTTATAGCCACCAGTGTGGATCATATAAAAGCCATTACAATTATCAGACTATACGCTTTTTCATAATAGTGAGAGTATCTAAAGTGATCTTTCCTTATCCCGCGCACCGCGCGGGATAAGGAATGCTCCTATCATTTTGATGAAGTTATTTAGCAATTATTCACCATCACCGCTTCTCATGCCAATTCAATAACCTTTTTCCATCCTTATCTTGGATCAACTATACTCTGGCTACGTAGCTTCGCTTGAATTGAAAAAACGTGCGGTAACCTCTTTTGTCACGGCCTGTGGCACTATCGCACCTTTATGCTGAATCACAACACTGGCGAGCTGATGCCCCATTGATGCCGAATGATAAATAGATTTACCACTTAACAGCCCTGCGATAAAACCTGCGTTAAAAGCATCACCTGCCGATGTGGTATCAACAATCGATGTAACTGGCTGGGTTGTAATGTGTTGCATAGCGTTACAACCACGTAAGTTACGATAAAAACAACCTCGTTCACCCGCTTTGATAACAGCTTGCTTAATCCCCATACTTTGCAGGCGCTGAAAACTTTCCTCAATAGCTGTATCTCCCCATAGGTTTGCTTCATCATCGTCCGTGACTAGCGCCATATCAGTGATGGCGTACATTTGTTGGTAACACTTGCGCGCTTGCGTTTTGTTTTCCCATAAGGCCGGGCGGTAATTACTGTCGAAGAAAATCAATTTTCCATCAGAAGAGAGTTGTTTCAAATCCGCCAACAGTAATTGGCGATCTCGCTCAGGCAAAATTGCCAGACTGATCCCGCTGAGATAGAGAACATCCATGTTCTGCAATTGCTGACGTAAGGTAGGGTAATCAGGGTGTTGTAGAAGGTAACGTGCTGCCGAGTTATTGCGCCAGTAGAGAAATGTACGTTCGCCGCTGGCATCAAGTTGGATCAGGTATAAACCGGGCTGGCGAGCGTTATCGGGCAATACTAGTGATGTATTAATGCCCTCCTGTTGCCAGCGCGAAATCATGTTTTCGCTCAACGAATCTGTCCCCAACGCTGTAACGAAATGAACATCAAGCCTGCCGCCTGCGGCACGAGCCAGATACACCGCGCTATTCAGTACATCACCGCCATAGCTTTGCGTCATTACACCGAATGGAGTGCCATTCAGTTCAATCATACATTCGCCAATCAGGGCTATTTTTTTGTACATCAGCATTTTTTAGTCCTTCGCGGTCTGAAAATAACGTTCCGCATTGTTGAAGCTGATATCCTGCACTATCCGGCGGAGCATGTTTTCATCATGGGGAATTTCGCCATTTTTGACCCAATTTCCCAACATATTGCAGAGAATGCGGCGAAAATATTCATGGCGAGTGTAAGATAAGAAGCTGCGTGAATCGGTCAACATACCAACAAACTGGCTTAACAATCCGAGTTGGGAAAGTTGCGTTAACTGGCGCTGCATTCCATCTTTTTGATCGTTAAACCACCAGCCCGATCCAAACTGGATTTTGCCCGGAAAGTTTCCGCTCTGAAAGTTGCCGATCATGGTAGCGATCATTTCATTATCGCGGGGATTTAAGCAATAAAGGATGGTTTTCGGTAACTCGTCGGTTTTATCCATCTCATCCATCAGGCGAGATAAGGGATAAGCGGCCGGATTATCGCCGATGGAATCAAAGCCACTGTCTGTTCCTAACCGGTTAAACATGCGTGTATTGGTGTTGCGCAAAGCGCCAATGTGCATCTGCATCACCCAGCCGCGTTTGGCGTACTGCCTGCCTAACCAGACCAGCACGGCCGTTGTGAATTGCGCGATTTCTGATTCACTGAGCGATTGATCTTGTCGCCGTTTTTGCAAAATAGCATCTAATATTTTTTCATCAGGAATTGGCGCATAACGCAATTGCTCAATGCCATGATCCGATGCCACACATCCGTGAGCCTGAAAGTGTTCGAGGCGGCGATCTAATGCCTGCAATAGATCAGCAAAACGCCGGATAGTGATATCTGCGACTTCCCCTAACTGTTCGAGATAATCACAAAAACCCGGCAATTCTATTTTGAAGGCTTTATCCGGGCGCCAGCTTGGTAATACCTTGATAGTAAAATCTTTATCTTTGGCGATCTGTTGATGGTATTCGAGGGAGTCAATGGGATCATCCGTTGTTCCTGCCATGCGCACCTGCATTTGCTGCATAATGCCACGGGCAGAAAATTCAGGTTGAGAGAGTTTTTCGTTTGCTTCATGCCAGATAGCCTCTGCGGTGTCAGGCCCGAATATTTTTCCGCGAATACCGAATGGCCGGCGCAATTCCAGATGGGTCCAGTGATAAAGCGGGTTGCCGATGGTCAGAGGCACTGTTTTTGCCCATGCGAGGTATTTTGCGTAATCGCTGCTTTCGATGCCAGTAATCAGTGCTTCATCAATTCCAGCAGCCCGCATTGCGCGCCATTTATAGTGATCGCCCTCCAGCCAGATTTGACCAAGGTTGTGGAAACGGCGGTTTTGCGCGATATCTTTGGGATTGAGGTGGCAGTGATAATCATAGATCGCCATTGGCGCAGCGTAATCATGATAAAGAGTGCGAGCCACGTCGTTATTTAGCAGAAAGTTTTCGCCCATAAAAGTCTGCTCCATAAACGTTTTACTCTTAACAGTTTCACCTATACATGTTTTCACTGTGCTTCTCCTATGAGCAAAGCGCTGCAACGGCTTTCCGTGCACCAATTTCTAGCAAATTTTGGTAACTTCTGCTGATGCTATCGACAAATTGACGGTTTTTTGCCAGTTTTTTACCGAAGATCGATTCAATTGCCAGTAGTTCTCCTACCACTTTTTCTACTGAATGACCGTGTTTGGCAAAAATCGCCGCAAAGGTTTCCTTTAGAGGATCACGTACATCAATCGGCTGACCTTGTTCATCCACACCACTGATATAACGCATCCAAGCCGCAACACCGAGCGCTAAATGGCTATAATCGCTATAATTTTCATTACGTTGCTGTGCAAGATGCCATTCAATAGAACCAATCATGCGTTGAGGTAATTTCTGGCTGCCATCCATCGCAATTTGCCATGTCTGGTGTTTTAACGCTGGATTGGTAAACCGCTCAAGCAATTTATTGGCATAGGCAATTAAATCGGTATTTTCTGGCATCGACAGTGTTGGTGCCTGTTCATTCACCATCAGTGCATACACTGCCCGGCGATAATCGCCATTGGTCATGGTATCGGCGATATGTTTGTAGCCACCCAAATAGCCGAGATAGGCCAGAAAGGAATGAGCGCCATTGAGCATTCGCAATTTCATCATTTCGAATGGTGCGACATTATCTACAAATTGCGCACCTGCCAGCTCCCAATCCGGACGCCCATTAACGAAGTTATCTTCAATGATCCATTGGCGGAAAGGCTCACAGGCAATAGCACAAGGATCTTCAACGCCCAATCGTTGGGCAATATCAGTTAAGGTTTCCGATGTGGTAGCCGGTACAATGCGATCCACCATTGTGCAGGGAAATGTCACTTGCTTTTCAATCCATTGAGCCAGATTGTTATCCTGCAAACGCGCCAGACTCAATACAGCTTCACGCGTAACATGCCCATTTTCGCGGATGTTATCGCACGACAAAATAGTTACCGCAGGCAGGTTTCGTTTAAAGCGCAATCGCAATGCTGCTGTGATATAACCGATGGCTGATCTTGGCACGTCATGGTTGGCAATATCTTTAATAATCAATTCATTATTGAGATCTAAACGCCCTATTGCAGCATTGGTGCAATAGCCTTTTTCAGTGATAGTCAAAGAGATAATAGCCACATCAGGATGTGCCATTTTTTCGATAATCGCCTGAGAGCCATCAATTAACGTGTGCATTCCTTCTTTTATTGAGCCAATAATTTTTAGCTTGGTCCTTTCTGGTCCTTTTTCTGCCACGGTATAGCGCATAGACTGTTTTTTAAGATTTTCAATCAGTGCCGCTGAAGCCGTATTTAGCGTCACATTAACTTCGCAGTACCCCCAATCATTGTTTGTTTGTTCCAAAACTTCATGAGTATAAAGTGCCTGATGTGCTCGGTGAAAAGCGCCACAGCCTATATGTACAATACGGGAAGTCAGGCGTTCAGTTGTCCAGCCAGAAGAGGAGGCTGAATTTATGGTATTGGCCGTAGTTTTTTCCATGATGGCACGGTGAATGCCCAACTCAAGGCCACGAATTTCAGCCAATCCTTTTAAGCGACCGATTGCTGAATAGCCGGGATTGGTTTTCTTTTTCAAATCATCAAGTATTTGGTGACCATGATCTGGGCGCATGGGAATGAGGTGATTTTCCCCCGCAGCCAACCGACGCTGTTCTTCTTCCGCTACCGCTTTGATCACCGCGTACATATCTACATCACCGGCAAGATGCCCGGCTTCGTGGAACGTAGATGGATTGGCTTCACGCAATGTTGAACGCAAATGGAGAAAGTAGATTCGCGAGCCAAATGATTTGATCATCTTTACTAAATCATTATCTGCACGCACGCCATAAGAGCCGGTACACAGCGTATAACCATTGGCATTGCTGTTCACCGTTTCAGCTATCCACTGCATATCCTCAATGGTCGAAACAATGCGTGGCAGACCCAAGATCTCACGCGGAGGATCATCAGGGTGAACAGCCATTTTGATGCCGATTTCTTCTGCAACCGGAATGATTTTTTGCAGAAAATAAGCAAAATGTTCACGCAATTTAGCCCTATCAATGCCGGTATAACGTTTTAGGTGTTGGCGAAATTGTTCTAAGGTGTAACCTTCCTCTGCACCGGGCAAACCTGCGATGATGGTGTTTGTCAGTTTCTGTTTTTCTGTTTCTGTCATGGCTGAGAAGCGTAATTGTGCCTGCTTAATTTCATCAGCTGAATAGGCGTTTTCAGCACCATGACGTTGCAGGATATGGATGTCAAAAACCGCAAATTCTATTTGATCAAAACGCAGCGCTTTCGAACCATCGGGTAATTCATAGTCGAGGTCCGTGCGTGTCCAGTCCAGCACAGGCATAAAGTTGTAGCATACGGTGTTGATCCCACAGGCCGCTAGGTTACGCAAGGTTTGTTGATAGTTTTCGATCCAGTGTTCGAACTTCCCAGTATGCGTTTTGATATCTTCATGAATAGGCACACTTTCCACAACAATCCATTCAAGTTGGCTGGCTTCAATCAGTGCCTTACGTTGTTTTATCTCGTTGACAGGCCAGATTTCACCATTCGCAATGTGATGCAACGCCGTTACAACACCTGTTGCTCCTGCTTGACGGATATCTGCTAGTGAAACCGGATCTTCAGGCCCATACCAACGCCAGGTTTGTTTCATTATTTTCTCCTCCTCGCCGCCTACGAAGTCATAAAGTCAGTCATAAACTCAGTCATAAAATAAGTAATCACGTAATATTGCATAACCTCTAAAGTTGGTTAACCAACAAGGAAAACGGGTTAAGAGGAGGTGTAATTCAAGACTAACTCAGGTAACCATAAACTCAATTGTGGCAGATAGGTCACCAGTGCCAATGCCGAGATCAGCGCAACATACATGGGCAATAATGGTTTCAATACCTTATCAATACTTACTTCTCCCACAGAGCAACCGACAAACAGGGCGCTACCAACGGGCGGAGTGCAGATTCCGATAGCCAAATTAAAGGTCATGATGATGCCAAAATGAACAGGATCGATTCCCATACTCATCGCAACGGGTAAGAAAATCGGCGTGAAGATCAAAATCGCAGGCGTCATATCCATAAAGATCCCTACTATCAGTAGGATGATATTAATGACCAGCAGAATAGTCAGTGGGTTATCAGAAACCGCCATCAAGGCATCGGCAATCAGATACGGCAGATCAGCATTCGCCATTGCCCATGACATCCCCATCGACACACCAATCAGCAGTAAAACAATCGAAGTCGTTACGGCGGAATCAAGAATGATTTTAGGGAGCTGTTTGAGACTCACTTCGCGATAAATAACGACGGCGAGAATAAAACTATAGAGAACCGCAATTGCTGACGCTTCTGTCGCCGTGAAAACTCCGGCAATAATTCCGCCCATAATCACCACAATCAACATTAATGACGGTATGGCTCGCCATGTTATAGCAAAAAATTCGCGCCAGCTTGAGCGGGGAGCAACAGGATAACGCTTCTTTCTGGCAATCATGGCAGACACAGCCATGAGTGAAACTCCCATAATAATTCCAGGGATATAGCCTGCTAAAAATAAGGCTGCAATGGATGTCCCGCCGGAAACCAATGAGTACACAATCAGGGTATTACTGGGCGGGATTAACAGCCCTGATGGGCAGGAGGCGATATTGACCGCCGCAGACAGTTCAGGCTCATAGCCTTCTTTTTTCTGCATTGGCGCCATTGTTCCTCCAACCGCCGCAGCAGATGCAACAGCTGAGCCTGAAATTGCCCCGAAAAGCATATTTGCCATGATATTGACGTGCATAAGTGAACCCGGTAACCGCCCGCCAACCACTTTAGCCAGAGTGATTAAACGTGTGGCAATCCCGCCCTGATTCATAATATTTCCGGCAAGGATAAAAAACGGAATTGCCAATAAAGAAAAGTTATCGACCCCCGCCGCCATACGTTGTGCGACAACCGTAATCGCAGATTCCAGCGGCAGCGCCATAGTAATGGCGACTAATGAAGATAAGCCGATAGCAAAAGAAACGGGAACACTCAGTGTCAGTAAGAGTGCAAATATGCCAAAGAGTGCGGCAATAATGTACCAATCCATATTTTACCTCTTTCCACAATTCAGTGATTTTCAGCCACAACCGCGGGTTGACCAGAAAAATGCTGCAGAATTGAGATGGCATCTAAACTCGCGTAAAAAATCATCAAGACTCCGCTAATCGGCAAACATAAATAGATGTAACCCATCTTCCAGCCTAGCACGGGTGTGATTTGGCCATTTTCCAGTGTTGATGAAACAAGAAGAGCCCCACCATAAAGCAGCACAATGGATGAAAATGAAATAATACTGGCCTGAATAATCAAGCCGATGATGCTTTTTTTCACGCCGGTTAATTTCATCATCAGCAGGTCGATAGCAAGATGACGATGCTGCCCGGTTGTATATGCAGCGCCGATCATGGCTATCCACATAAACAGATAACGGGCGAGTTCATCAGTTTCCGTACTTGGTGCACCCAAGACATAGCGTGAAATCACCTGCCATGACACACATAACACCAGAAAGGCCAGCAGGCAGATGATAAAAAGTGCCAAACTTTTATTGGTAATGGTTACAAGGTTTTTCATTGTTATCCTGTCCCTGTTGATTTGGTTTACCAATTAAAGATTGTGCAGAGACATAAATCTATACCGATTGCGCTAATAACTGAATAACTAAACAGGATTAAATGGAAAAAAATAGTCATTAAGTGATATTGATCGCGAATTTATATTCAACAGGTAAACCAATTTTGCTATTTTTTGCGAGCCAGCTCGACCAATTGGATTTTACTCTTTGCCCAATGATGGCAATCTGATTATGGTTTGCTCACAGAAAATAACAAAAGCCAACATTTACCGCTGGGAAAATCCGATTATGCAGATCAATAAACTTATTCTAAAGATAACCGCTGGCATTCTGTTTATGCTGGTGGCAGTACAGGCTTTCGCTGTAACGACGCTGAAACTCAGCCATAACCAGAACCGGGAACATGCTGTCCACAAGGCGATGACGCAGTTCGCTAACGAAGTAAAAGAAAAAACCAACGGGGAAGTGCGTATCCGCATCTATTCTGATTCCCAATTGGGCAACCAGCGTGAATCCATTGAACTGATGCAAACAGGCGCTCTGGATATCGCGAAATCCAATGCAGCGGAGTTAGAAGCTTTCTCTCCCGCTTATTCCGTCTTTAATCTGCCCTATTTATTTCGCAATAAAACCCATTACCAACAGGTTATCAATAGTGATATTGGTAAAGAAATACTGACTTCTAGCCAAAACAGTGGGTTTATTGGATTAACTTACTATGATGCTGGGGCGCGCAGTTTTTATGCGAAAAAACCAATTAGAACACCGGAAGATCTAAACGGTTTGAAAATCCGTGTACAGCCCAGCCCAACCGCCATTTCGATGGTGAAAGAATTGCAGGGAAACCCAACACCACTAGCTTATGGGGAACTCTATACTGCATTACAGCAAGGTGTTGTGGATGCGGCTGAGAACAACATTCCCTCTTTTACACTCAGTCGCCATAATGAAGTGACAAAATTCTTTTCACTGGATGAACACACAATGATCCCTGATGTTCTACTGATCTCGAACAATTCGTTGAATAAATTAACGGCTGAACAGCAAACGATTGTGAAAAAGGCGGCGTTGAATTCCTCAAGCTATATGATTCAGCTCTGGGAAAAATCAGAACAGGAGGAGAGAGCCAGAGCAGAAAAACAGGGCGTTGAGTTTATTACCGTGGATAAAACGCTCTTTCAAGACGCGGTTAAACCCATGTATGAAGATATTGCTAAGACGCAGCCGGAGTTATTCAAGATGGTAAAGAAAGTACGTGAATTAGAGTAATTTTCTCTTAAAATTCAAAACAACCTGATGAGGTAGTTATATTTCGGGTAGTGATCCCTTAGAATAACGTCATTTTCAGTCGATCCATTTCAGTATATGACCTTATGGCGGCATTAAATGACGAACTTGACAGATTCTAAGCGTCCCTATCATGAAGTAGCTCAATCTTTACGTCAGATGATTATAGAGATGGATTATGCACCTGATGATCGTTTGCCAACTGAGCGTGAAATTGCAGAAAAGTTTGGTGTTTCCCGTGCGCTTATTCGTGAGGCGTTAATTGTGCTGGAATTGGAAAACATTATTGAAGTACGTAAAAGCTCAGGTATTTATCTGGTTCGCCAGCCCGGTATATGTTCAGGCGATACGCTCATCAATGTCGCAGGGCCTTTTGAGTTATTACAGGCGCGTCAGTTATTGGAAAGTAATATTGCTGAATTTGCCGCGCTTCAGGTTACTCGTGCTGATATTGACAATATGCGCAGCGCGTTGGAAAAAGAGAAAAATGACCTGATTTCCGGAGAAAGTGAATCCGGTGACAGGGAGTTTCATTTAGCCATTGCACGGGCAACACAGAACAGTGCATTAGTTGAAGTGCTTAAGCAATTTTGGGATGCGCGTGAAAATAACCCAATGTGGGTAAAGCTTCATAGCCGAATTACTAATACCGATTATCGCCAAGCATGGTTGAATGATCATCAGGCAATTCTGGCGGCGATGATCAAAAAAGATCCGGCAGCCGCCAAGCAGACGATGTGGCAACATTTAGAAAATGTGAAACAGAGTTTGCTGGAATTGTCTGATATCGACGCCCCTGATTTTGATGGATTTTTGTTTGAATCTTATCCGGTTGGTATCAGTAAGTGAGATTGAAAACAGATTTATCCGGAGGGCTAAAGCACTAGCCTAAATCTGCTTCAAATTCTCGCGTTTTTTCTCTGTCTTATCGATCACCGCAGTGGCAATACTGTTACCGGCGAGATTGGTAGCGGTTCGCCCCATATCGAGGAATTGGTCGATAGGAAGGATCAATAAAATTCCGGCTTCCGGTAGCTTAAACATAGCAAGGGTTGCGGCAAGAACCACGATAGAAGCTCGTGCAACGCCCGCTATACCTTTGCTGGTAACCATCAGAGTCAACATAATCAGGATTTGTTGTGTGATACTCAGTTCAATCTGGTAGACCTGTGCAATAAATAGAGTGGCAAAAGATAGGTACATCATGGTGCCATCAAGATTAAAGGAGTAACCCAACGGCAACACGAAACTGGAGATTTTTTTCGGTATACCGAAGCGTTCTAACGCACTCATTGTCTTCGGGTAAGCAGCTTCGCTGCTCGCTGTCGCAAAAGCCAACGCGACAGGTTCACTGATCAGCCCCAGTAGTGAAAATAGCTTTTTTCCGAGGAAAAGAAACCCGGCGGAACATAAAACGCACCAGAGTATGAATAAGCCAAAATAAAAAAGAATCATCAACTTACCATATTCATAAAGCAGTCCCAGCCCCTGCACAGTAATTGCTGAAGTAAGAGCTGCAAACACAGCAATTGGTGCCAGTGACATCACGTAATCCGTAATGCGGAACATAATATGGCTCAGATCTTCAATGATTGTCACGATAGGGCTTTTTTTCTGCTGGTTCCGGCAAAAATATGACAATGCTGAGCCAAAAAAGAGAGAAAAGATAACGATTTGTAAGATCTCGTTATTTGCCATCGCTGCCATAAAACTGCTGGGGAATATGTGAGTGATAAAATTGTTCAGAGAAAATCCGCCGGTCTTGAGACCTGCATTGATACTTTCCTGCTGAGGAGGGATGAGATGCGAGCCAACACCCGGTTGAAACAGATTGGCAAGCAGCATACCAATGCTAAGTGAAATTAAGCCAGCGATAATAAACCATAGCATTGATTTTAGAGTAATCCGGCCAACAGAGGATGACCCGCCAATTGTCTGTAATCCAGTTACAATTGTGGCGAATATAAGTGGAGCGATAATCATTTTTATCAGCCGCAGGAATACCTCAATAACGATGTTGATATAGGAGGCAACTTCTTTTGCCTGACTGGCATCAAGATAATGATTAAATCCCCAACCGGCCATAACTCCCAGCAGCATGGCGATAATTATTTGTCGCAACAGTTTTTTTTGCTTATTCATATGACCTCCAGCGCTTTCTACTTCTACGGTTTGGTTTTTTTACCTTAAGAAAGAGTTACTCATTTTTGCTGAAATAATGTGGAAGGAGGGTGAGACACGAAAGAAATACTACTCTGCTCAGATTGAATCTAGAAATAAACATTCTAGGCTAACTGGCTGACTAAGCAAGCAGCCAGTTAAATAAAATGCGAAGAGTCTAATAAATGGTTATTTATTCTTAATTCGAATGTTGTTTACCACCCATCGCCACCATTTCCGCCATCTCCACCGTTTCCACCATTTCCGCCGGCACCACCAGCGCCACCATTTCCACCCGCTCCACCCGCTCCACCCGCAGCGCTTTTCCCGCCATTGCCCCCTGATTGTCCAGAAAGTCCATTACCTCCTTTTCCTCCATGAATACAATTACTGTTTGGGATACCGTTTTTCCCATCCTGCCCCGGTTTTCCATCTAATTTTTTGCAATCAATATGTTTTGACTTTGGATGGTTTGTATTTTCAGAAGTATTACTGGTTAAGCTGGCATGTTCTTTATTAGGTAGTGCTGAAGCTAGTGATGTGAATATTAATAATAATGACGTAGTTACAGTTATTCCGGCTCTTATTAATCTTATTTTCATAACTATCCTTTTTTATTGTGTTAATGCAAGTAAGCAATACGTATTAATAGGTGAATATATACGGCATTCTTTAGGTATCTATTAAATAGCGATTATTCCGAATTGCAGACAAGATTATTATTAGAAAAATATATCTATCGGGGAAGTTCCCACTTATCATATTGCTCCTCCATCTCTTTAACTGAAGCCAGCCTGATTTTGGGAATTGCCAATTGCTCAAACATTGTTGCATAGCATTTTCTGCTTTTTGGTGTGACAACGACAATGTGATGGAGCATATCCCATTTGATGGAATCCTTATTACCCTCCAAAGCTCCGTAGCGTTTGCGCTGAAACAGCGTTCTATTTATATAACGCAGCAGGCTTGATGATGTTGAAATATCTAATAAAATAACGCCGGTTGCTCTGGATAAGCGTTGTGGCAGGCATCGTGTATAGTTACCATCAATAACCCAATTCTCTTCTTTTATTGCCCTGCTATGCAGAGAAATAAATTCATCGATGGGGCGTGCCTGCCAGTCTGTATTCGGTATATGAAAAAGCTGATCCAGATGAACTGTGCTAAAGCTGCATTTTTTGGCGATTGCATTAGCAAGCGTCGATTTACCGCTATTGGAAGGCCCCATAATGCAAATTCTATTGCCTAAATCTGAAAGCTGCATAACATCCTCCAGTAGTTATAGATCCAATTCTGTTTAAAATCGAAGTGTAGGTGCTCCAAATTATGCCCTTTGTTGCATGTTGATTGCAACAGAGCACAGCAGACGTCAAAATAACGAAATTTGTTGATTTATTGGAGTTTTTAGGGAGTTTGTAGACTTGGGTAGACGTTAGGAAACTAACGAATGGTGCGAAGGCCGGACTCGCCTTTAAATGGTAATTGTTTGAATTTAAAGTAAGTGATTTACTTGAAATTAATTATATATACTCACTTGTATACTCAAATATTCTTTGTAAGAAATTAAGCCAGCTCCTCTATTGATGATGACATGGTCAGATATAGAAAATAGCAATTCTAATTACCACCAATAATAAAAATACAGCTGATAATGCTCAAAATCAAATGTCTCCAGTAGCTCCTGAATAAACATCTTTAGATCTTTTACCTCCAACTAGTAATAGTTGTTATATTCCTGAGCACCAAAGAAAAATCTGTCCTGTGTCGGAAAGACATCTTTGCAGTTTTCTGGTGTCAAGCGAGCCAAATCAGTTTTCAATGCTTCTAAGTGAGCACGTGTTAGTGGCATAAAGGTGCAGTTACCACTTCACCAACATGTGTATTTATCTACCCCAATAATGCATTGAGTTTACGATAATAGTCAATCTTTTCTAACTCTCTATGTTGTTCGGTTATATTCGACGAAATGGCAATCTTCAGAGGATTTTTCAAAAAATAAATATCTAACCACATTGTTTACTCCTTATTTATTCAGTTAGTTGCTCAGAATAAGAATATCCACCAGCACCAGACGGAAAAGTTTAAATAGGTATTCGTATTATCATGAGTAGGTTGCTGGAAGTGGGTTACCTATTTTGTCTATTTGTCTTCAATGATGACTTGACATTATGTCTAAGAGACAAATCAGAACTATCGTAGTCAGTTCTTACTTGAAGCAGAAAAACAAACACCCAGCTCATTTGAGTTGGGTGTTTGTTAATGTGTTATTTCGTTAATAATTCTATTGTTGATTTTTCTGTATTATGTGTTTCTACACTACTCATGTGAGAAAAATAATTACTGTTTCGTTAATAGCCCGGTATTTCGCTAGCGCTTTTTTATATCATTTACGCTATATATGATGTAAAACACATCGAAGATAACAGAATAAAAGTAAGCGCTCAATTAACCCGTAAGGTTTTACATGATGTCATTGATGTTTACGTTCCACGGGAGCAGATCGTGCAGGGGATCACCGGATTGACGTCTGGGGAGTTCCGTAAAAATATACC
>JAIRVT010000055.1 GCA_031253755.1 Enterobacteriaceae bacterium | reverse complement strand
ATAATAGTTGAGTAAATTACTCGGTTAAATAATTGACTAAAATACTCAGGAATGCCACAATTTCCCTCATATTTCACCACGGAGTTTTTGTTATGAGACTGACATCAAAAGGACGTTATGCGGTAACTGCCATGTTAGATGTGGCATTGCATTCACAAGAAGGGCCTGTTCCACTCGCTGATATTTCTGAGCGGCAGGGAATTTCCTTATCCTATCTTGAGCAGTTGTTTTCTCGCCTACGTAAGAATGGTCTGGTTTCTAGCGTCCGTGGTCCCGGTGGCGGTTATCTGCTGGGCAGAGATGCCGGTAAGATTTTCGTTGCTGAAGTGATTTTTGCTGTTGATGAATCCGTTGATGCAACCCGCTGTCAGGGCCGTGAAGGCTGTCAGGGCGGTGATCGCTGCCTGACTCACACCCTGTGGCGTGAACTGAGTGATCGCATTACGAGTTTCCTGAACAGCATCAGTTTAGAAGAATTAGTAAAGAATCAAGAAGTATTAGACGTAGCTGATCGTCAAGACAGCGATAAGCGCCGTACTGCTAATGGCAGGGTTCAAGAACTGATTGATATTAACCTGCGTGCTTAAGATATTAATATTTAAAAATATTAACAGTAATAGGCGACAAACAGACATATTGAAAATGTCTTACGGAGCATGTGAACAATGAAATTACCCATTTATTTGGACTATTCAGCAACAACCCCGGTTGATCCGCGTGTTGCCGAAAAGATGATGAACTATTTGACTATGGACGGGGTTTTCGGCAACCCGGCTTCCCGTTCACACCGTTTTGGCTGGCAGGCTGAAGAAGCGGTTGATATTGCGCGTAATCAGATTGCAGATCTGATCGGTGCTGACCCGCGTGAAATCGTCTTTACTTCAGGTGCAACAGAATCAGATAACCTCGGTATTAAAGGTGCGGCAAAATTCTACCAGAAAAAAGGCAAGCACATTATTACCAGCAAAACTGAACATAAGGCTGTTTTAGATACTTGCCGCCAGTTGGAGCGCGAAGGTTTTGAAGTGACTTACCTTTCTCCGATGACCAACGGTATGCTCGATCTGAAAGAGCTGGAAGCCGCAATGCGTGACGATACAATTCTGGTTTCCATCATGCACGTCAATAATGAAATTGGTATTGTTCAGGACATCGTAACGATTGGTGAAATGTGCCGTAGCCGTGGCATCATTTTCCATGTTGATGCGACCCAGAGTGTTGGGAAATTGCCGATTGATCTCAGCAAACTGAAAGTTGATCTGATGTCTTTTTCTGCTCACAAAATTTATGGTCCGATGGGGATTGGCGGGCTGTATGTTCGTCGCAAACCACGTATTCGTATTGAAGCGCAGCAACACGGCGGTGGTCATGAGCGCGGTATGCGTTCCGGTACACTGCCTGTTCACCAGATTGTCGGCATGGGTGAAGCTTACCGCATTGCAAAAGAAGAGCTGGAAGCAGAATCAGCGCGCCTGCGCGGTTTGCGTCTGCGTTTATGGAACGGCATTAAAGATATTGAAGAAGTTTACCTGAACGGTGATTTAGAACTGGGTGCGCCAAACATCCTGAATGTCAGCTTCAATTATGTTGAAGGTGAATCATTGATGATGTCGCTGAAAGATCTGGCGGTTTCTTCTGGTTCAGCCTGTACTTCTGCGAGCCTGGAACCTTCTTATGTTCTGCGCGCACTGGGTATGAATGATGAGCTGGCACACAGTTCTATTCGTTTTTCTTTTGGGCGTTTTACCACAGAAGAAGAAATAGACTATGCAATCAAGTTAATTCATAACTCGATTGGTCACTTGCGTGATCTTTCTCCATTGTGGGAAATGTTCAAACAAGGGATAGATCTTAGCACCATCGAATGGTCTCATCATTAATCAGACGGCTTCAGGAGTAAACAACATGGCTTACAGCGAAAAAGTAATTGATCACTATGAAAATCCACGTAACGTGGGTTCATTTGACAGTGAAGACCCGACAGTCGGAAGTGGCATGGTAGGTGCGCCCGCTTGTGGTGATGTCATGAGACTGCAAATTAAAGTTAACGACAGCGGTATTATCGAAGACGCACGCTTTAAAACGTACGGTTGTGGTTCTGCGATTGCATCCAGTTCTCTGGTCACAGAGTGGATGAAAGGCAAATCATTGGAGCAGGCGGAAGCCATCAAAAATACCGAAATTGCCGATGAACTGGAACTACCTCCAGTGAAAATTCACTGCTCTATTCTGGCTGAAGATGCTATCAAAGCCGCGATTGCGGATTATAAGAACAAGCGTCAGGCTAAATAGATTTTTCGGAAAATGGCTTTTGGACGATCGCTTTTGGAAGATTGTTTTCGAAAGATTGTTTTCAAGAGATTGTTTTCAAAAGATCGTTTTCGGAAGGTAGCTTTCAGCAGGCAGAAATAATTCTGGTGGATATTAAAGCGGTAATATCCACCTTTACTGATTTTAAAGGTGTCATCTTCAACGGCCACCGTTTTAAAAGTGAGGTGTTGTATGTCAATTTCCCTGACAGAAAGTGCAGCCCAGCGTGTTTTATCTTTTCTTGACAATCGTGGGAAAGGGGTCGGGCTGCGTCTGGGAGTAAGAACTTCCGGCTGCTCTGGTATGGCATATATACTTGAATTTGCTGATGCAATTAATGATGAAGATCAGGTATTTGAAGACAAGGGCGTGAGAGTCATCGTGGATGGTAAAAGTATTGTTTACCTTGATGGCACTGAGTTGGATTTTGTCAAAGAAGGCCTGAACGAAGGCTTTAAATTCAACAATCCCAATGTTTCCAGCGAATGTGGCTGCGGGGAAAGTTTTCACGTTTAACCCCAGACATTTGCGAGTCTACGAGTAACTTATGGACTACTTTACTTTATTCGGGTTGCCGGCGCGTTATGCGATAGACCGTCAGCAATTGGTGACCCGCTATCAGGAATTGCAGCGTCAGTTTCATCCTGACCGCTTTGCCAATCAGCCAGAACGCGAAAAAACACTGGCACTTCAACAAGCTGCAACCATCAATGATGGTTATCAGACTCTAAAACATCCCCTGAAACGTGCGGAATACATGCTGTCTCAGCAAGGGTTCGATTTATCCAACGAACAACATACCTTACAGGATACGGCTTTCCTGATGCAGCAATTAGAGTTACGTGAAGAACTTGATGCTATCGAGCATAGTGTTAAGGTCGAACGTAGCGCAGAACCGGATGCGGCACTGGCTGGTTTTTCATCGCGCCTGCACAAAATGATTAAAACGCACAGTGAGCAGATGGAACAGCTTCTGGATACAGAACAATGGCCAGATGCTGCTGATACTGTGCGTAAATTACGCTTTCTGGATAAACTGCAACAGCAGGTTGAGCAATTGGAAGAGCGGTTGCTGGATGATTTTTAGTTAAATCGTTTTTTAGTGAATGAGACTTGGCTGATTTAACTAAATGTTTTTAAGGGGCACACATGGCTTTACTACAAATCAGTGAACCGGGTTTATCTGCCGCGCCACACCAGCATCGGCTGGCAGCGGGGATCGATCTTGGTACAACTCACTCTCTGGTTGCGACCGTCCGCAGTGGTCAGTCTGAGACCCTAGCAGACAGTGCAAACCGTCACTTGCTTCCTTCGGTTGTCCAATATCGCCAAGATGACATTCAGGTTGGCTGGCAGGCGCGTCAGCAGGCCGTTTTTGACCCTGTGAACACGATAAGTTCCGTTAAGCGCATGATGGGGCGCTCTCTGGCAGATATTCAACAGCGTTATCCCAACCTTCCCTACCAATTTCAGGCCAGCGAAAACGGCTTGCCATTAATCAATACGGCGGCAGGTTTGGTTGATCCTATTCAGGTTTCTTCTGACATATTGAAATCGTTGGCGCAACGGGCAGAAGAAACGTTGGATGGGAAACTGGATGGTGTCGTTATCACGGTTCCGGCCTATTTTGATGACGCTCAGCGTCAGGGAACGAAAGATGCCGCGCGTTTAGCCGGTTTGCATGTTCTGCGCCTGTTGAATGAACCGACTGCCGCAGCAGTTGCCTACGGTCTGGATTCTGGTCAGGAAGGCATTATTGCCGTGTATGACTTGGGGGGCGGAACGTTTGACGTTTCTGTTTTGCGCCTGAGTCGTGGGGTTTTTGAAGTGCTGGCAACCGGCGGTGATACCGCGCTTGGTGGCGATGATTTTGACCACTTGCTGGCCGACTGGATTCGCGAGCGGGCGGGTATCACCGATACTGATCACGGCTTGCAGCGCCAATTGCTGGATATTGCGACACAAACCAAAATCGCGTTGAGTGATGCCGATTCAGCCGCGATCAATATTGCGGGCTGGCAGGGCAATATTACCCGTGAAGAATTTAATCAGCTTATCATTGTGTTGGTTAAGCGCACTTTGCTGGCTTGCCGCCGGGCGCTGAAAGATGCGGATGTTACTGTTGATGAAGTCTTGCAGGTCGTCATGGTGGGTGGCTCAACACGAGTACCACTGGTGCGCAGCATGGTGGGAGAATATTTTGATCGTGAACCCCTGACTTCCATCGACCCGGATAAAGTGGTTGCTGTTGGTGCGGCTATTCAGGCAGATATTCTGGTCGGCAATAAACCGGACAGCGAAATGTTGCTGCTGGATGTTATTCCGCTGTCACTGGGCCTTGAAACGATGGGTGGTTTGGTGGAAAAAGTGATTCCGCGCAATACCACGATCCCTGTCGCAAAAGCGCAAGAATTTACCACATTTAAAGACGGACAGAGTGCGATGAGCATTCATGTTGTGCAGGGTGAACGTGAACTGGTAGCAGACTGCCGTTCGCTGGCACGGTTTACACTGCGGGGAATTCCGCCATTACCGGCAGGCGGAGCGCATATCCGTGTTACTTTTCAGGTCGATGCCGATGGTCTGTTGAGTGTCAGTGCGCTGGAAAAATCGACAGGTGTTGAATCCTCGATTCAGGTGAAACCGTCTTATGGTTTGTCGGATGAAGAAATCGCCCGCATGATCAGAGATTCCATGAGCAACGCACAGGAAGATGTTCAGGCTCGTAAGCTGGCTGAACAAAAAGTGGAAGCCGCACGGGTGCTGGAAAGTTTAACCGGTGCGCTGGAAAAAGATGCTGACTTACTCAGTCAGGAAGAACACGCTGCCATTGATGCCGCCGTGCAGGTATTAATCGAGAGCGTTCAGGGAACATCGCCTGATGTGATTGAAAGAGCCATTAAACAATTGGACAAACAAACGCAGGAATTTGCCGCACGCCGCATGGACACATCAATCCGCCGGGCTTTGGCGGGTCATTCTGTGGATGAGATTTAATTATGCCTAAAATTGTATTTTTACCTCATAACGAACTTTGCCCTGAAGGTGCAGTACTGGAAGCCAACGAAGGTGAATCCATTCTGGATGTTGCGCTACGTAATGGTATCGAACTGGAACATGCCTGCGAAAAATCCTGTGCATGTACCACGTGTCATTGCATCGTCAGAGAAGGCTTCGACTCGCTGGAAGAAAGTTCTGAACTGGAAGACGACATGCTGGATAAAGCGTGGGGGCTGGAGCCGGAAAGCCGGTTAAGCTGTCAGGCCAGAGTCGCTGATGAGGATTTAGTTGTTGAACTTCCCAGATACACGATTAACCACGCGCGTGAACACTAAGAGGAATAAAAATGAAATGGTCAGATAGCCGTGATATCGGCGAGGCGCTCTGCGACAAGTTCCCGGATTTAGATCCCAAAACCGTGCGTTTCACCGATATGCACCAATGGATTTGTGAATTGGAAGGTTTTGATGATGATCCGGCGAAATCCAACGAAAAAATATTAGAAGCTATTTTGCTGGTTTGGCTGGATGAATTTGAGTAACACCGTAATGCGAAAAGCAGTGCGAATTCACCAATTTTTGTCCAATGACTTGGCATCGTCTGCAATTAATGAAAAACTGGCATCCGCCAGTTTTTTTGCGCTTATCTCCCAAAAACAGCGCCCCTAAAAACCACTGTAACCCTAACACAGTCAAATAATAGGAAAAGAACAGAATATGACAAAGCACACTTTTCAGACGCAAATCATGCCAATAACGCTGTCTTATGAGCCAGCTAAACCTTGCTGGGGTGAAAAAGCGTTGATCAGTTCAGGTGATCAGGGAATGACTATCCACCTATCAGACAAACAAACTGAAATCAGCAGCCAATTAGCACAGGTTCAGCAGGCTGGACGCAAAATTAACGGACAGGGCGTCCATAATGTGAGCCTGATCGGTGAAGGCTGGGATCTGGAAAAAAGTTGGGCATTCTGGCTGGGATTCCGGGCACCAAAAGGGCTGAGAACGATTGAATGGCCACAATTAAACGCGGAAGAAAAACAGGAGCTGGAACACCGTATCAAATTCATCGATTGGGTACGTGATACGATTAACCTTCCGGCAGAAGAATTGGGACCGGATCAACTAGCCCAACGTGTGATTAATTTATTGAATAGTGTGGCAGGCGATGCGATCAGTCACCGTATCATCAAAGGTGATGCGCTGCGCGAACAGGGCTATGCCGGCGTCCATACTGTCGGCCGCGGTTCTTCCCGTGAGCCTGTTTTTCTGGAGCTGGATTTCAACCCGTCAGCCAACAAAAATGAACCGGTTTTCGCCTGCTTAGTGGGCAAAGGTATCACTTTTGATTCAGGCGGATACAGCCTGAAACCGTCCAATTTTATGGAATCGATGAAATCCGATATGGGCGGCTCAGCAACGTTGTCTGGTGCTTTGGCGCTGGCGATAAGCCGTGGCCTTAACCAACGGGTAAAATTATTCCTGTCTATTGCCGATAATATGGTCAGCGGTAATGCCTTCAAACTGGGGGATATCATTCGCTATCGTAACGGTAAAAGTGTTGAAGTTATGAATACGGATGCGGAAGGGCGTCTGGTGCTGGCTGATGGCCTGATTGATGCCAGTGCGCAAAAAGCGGCTTTAATCATTGATGCGGCTACATTAACCGGCGCGGCAAAAACCGCTGTCGGTAATGATTATCACTCGGTCCTCAGTTTTGATGATAAGTTAGCAACAGAATTATTAGCTTCTGCGAATGCAGAGCATGAGCAATTCTGGCGTTTGCCACTGGCCGAATTCCACCGTCATCATTTGCCATCCGGTTTTGCGGATCTGAATAACGTTGCTTCGCCTGCTCATACCGCAGGTGCAAGTACCGCCGCTGCTTTCTTGTCTCACTTTGTCGAGAATTATAAAAAAGGCTGGGTGCATATCGATTGTTCAGCAGCTTATCGTAAATCTGCGGTCGAACAATGGGCCACCGGTGCGACAGGCACAGGTGTGCGGACTATTGCCAATTTGTTGTTGAAAAAAGCGAAATAATAAAATATCCGCCGTCTTTCAAATAGCCTCTCTTTTTATGGGAGAGGCTTTATGCCTGTTTTTATGACTGTTTTTAATAACTGTTTTTAAATAAAGAAGTCAAAAATTGCCCGGAGATTTTCATGAGTTTGCCAAACGAGGCTGTTGCCACTGAAATTGAAGTTCAGAGCGGAAGCCGTATTACGCTCAGCCAACCAGAAGAACAACCTACCCAGCTAATTGAAGCATTGAGTGATTTATTTAAACAATATAAACCGGTACGGCGGGCATTTTGGGTGATGGCTCAAGATAACTCGCTGGACGAAGCACCTAATTTGCTTATTGGTTTGGAGTTGAGTGGAGAGCAGACCGACAACGAATTGAATATGCTAATCCAGACTGCGGGTGAAGTTGCTTGCACTTACCTGAATGAAGATGAATCGGTAGATTTTTGCCTGTTGGATGAAAAAGAGGGTGGCATCAGCCATTACCTGATTCAGCATACCCAACCGTTCTACCAGCGGCGATTGGGAAGCTGGCTGCGTGATACCATACCTGTGATCAATAAAGAATAAAAACCAACCTCTGTACCAACATTTGTATCAATACCTGACCGATAATTTGCACCAATAAAACAATAAGTTTGCTTTGAAGTGATTGATTGGAAATAAATTCTCGGATATTGAATTCTCCTTTAAAACATGGCATTAGCCATGTTTTTTTGTGAGCGAAGACAACATGCTGATCTTTTATTCTTCTTTTGTGATAAAAAATTATTGTTTTACATTAATTATTGACTATAATCCAAACAATCTTAGCGATGGATGATAACAATGATGAAAACAAAAAAACTCACACAAATAACAACACTCAGTTTAGTCATGTCTAAATTGTCATTATTAACCATTATCATCGTGATGATGATTAATATTCTTAGCTGGCTGAAACCACAGTTAATATTAGAAAAATATGGGCTGGAGATTTCGTTAACCGGCAGAATATTATCTCATTTTGATTATATTACTTTTAGTACATGGAAATTAACCGGAGGAATATTGATTTCGACAATACCACTATTATTTCTCAGTGGTAGCTTTTGGGCTTTTCATCGATTGTTTGGCAATTATAGAAAAGGCGATTATTTTTCCAAGCATACTGTCAAATATTTGGAATATGCCGGTTGGGGCGTTATTCTATGGAGTGTCTTGGATATTCTGTGTGAACCTTTATTAACATTATGGCTAACAATCGGAGCACCCGTCGGTGAGCGTTTCTTCTCGTTGAGTTTAACATCGAGCCATTTTGTCGCTATTTTCATTTCAGTCTGTCTGGCTATTATTTCACGTATTCTTTACCAAGCATGTGATATATATGATGAAAATAAGAGCATTATATAGGAGGTGCCATGGCAATTCTCATGAATTTAGATGTGATTATGGCGAAACGGAAAATTAAATCCAAAGAATTAGCACAGGCTATTGGTATTACTGAACAGAATCTTTCTTTACTTAAGACAGGGAAAATTAAAGGAATTCGGTTTTCTACGCTGAATGCTATTTGTCAATATTTAGATTGCCAACCTGGGGATATATTAGAATTTAAAGATGATTGATTCATTATTAATTCAACATAAACAGTGAGGAAAAAATGAAAAAATTTTCATATGTTGTACTGCTGGGTCTATTTTATATTCCAATTTCATTTGCGGATATATCAGCAAAAAATGAAGTTAAAAAACCGCCGCCTTCTGGCGAGTTGAGAAAATGTATAGATTTATTACCGGCTGGTCAAAAATATACCATTAGTATTATTGGAACATCGGATAAAAAGACTAAAGGCGCTGACGGAAAGTTTACCGGAAAATTTAAAGTATCTAATGATGTTAAATACGATGTCAGCAAAGAGACATCCGAAGAGATCAAGCCTTTTGTCCAGTGTGTCTCAGAGCGAGTTTTATAATTAATATGTGAATTCAAGTTGGAAGCTAAATGCAAATGCAATGATCTTGGTCAGAATGTCTGCTTGGAATTTAATCGTCCGAACAGGCATTCTGCGTTAAAATGTGATTTATGCTAAAAAATTAGCATTTTCGCTATAAATATTTTAATGAAATGTTGTGTTTTTTGTAGGAAAGCAGAAATTCTCCTCCTATAATCTACGCCTCTTTTTATTCCTGTTATTCCGGTCAGGGATCAGGATGAATATTGTCCTTCTGTTTTATCAGAAGAAATAAAAATTAAGATCATTGCTGAAAGTGCCATAGAGGTTATATTCCATGACGATTGAACGTACTTTTTCCATTATTAAGCCTAATGCTGTGAAGAAAGATGCTATCGGCTCTATTTATGCTCGTTTTGAAAGCGCCGGTTTTAAAATTATCGCAGCTAAAATGTTGCACTTAACGCGTGAGCAAGCCGAAGGCTTTTATGCTGAACACAAAGGCCGCCCTTTCTTTGACGGTCTGGTGGAATTCATGACATCCGGCCCAATTATGGTGCAGGTACTGGAAGGTGAAAATGCCGTTCAGCGTCACCGTGATCTGATGGGGGCAACAAACCCTGATAATGCACTGGCAGGTACTCTGCGTGCAGACTATGCAGACAGCTTTACTGAAAATGCTGTCCACGGTTCAGATTCCATTGAGTCTGCCAACCGTGAAATTGCTTATTTCTTCAGCGAAGATGACGTTTTCTCACGCAGCTGATAGTTGATCATCGATATTTAAAAAATGTCGAGCTGGCTCGAAAAACAGCCTGAAAAAGAATGAGGATATCGAGTTACTCATAGCATCCGGGCTGTAAAGTTTGTACAATGGCACGCCTCGCTAATTTGACTTAGCGGGGCGTTTATTTTTTCATTTCAATAGACGATCAGCGCGGATATCGTTATCCATAGCGGCGTTTATTGAATGAGTAATCACCACATGAATGCAAAACATAGCGCTCAATCGCGCTAAAACAATCGCGCTAAAATAATCGTACTATAAAACGATTGTGCTGAAATAATCGTGCTGAAATGATTGTTTCAGCACAGAGCCGAAAGTGTAACAACGAGGCGATGTAACAATGTCCCAACTGAACGCAACCGTAGAATCTTCAACTTCTGTCACTTCTTTTACACCCGATAAAACCAGCGGGAAAATTAATCTGCTTGATCTTAACCGCAAACAGATGCGCCAGTTTTTTGTTGAAATGGGAGAAAAACCGTTTCGTGCTGATCAAGTTATGAAATGGATGTACCACTATTGCTATGACGATTTTGAGCAGATGACGGATATCAACAAGGTGCTCAGGGCAAAACTGCAACAACTTGCTGAAATCAGGGCACCTGAAGTGGCAGAGGAACAACGCTCCTCAGACGGTACTATCAAATGGGCAATTACTGTCGGTGGCCAACAGGTTGAAACGGTTTACATCCCGGAGGATGACCGGGCGACACTGTGTGTCTCATCTCAGGTTGGCTGCGCTTTAGAATGTAAATTCTGTTCTACCGCTCAGCAGGGCTTTAACCGTAACCTGCGTGTTTCTGAAATTATCGGGCAAGTCTGGCGTGCGGCTAAAATTATCGGCTCGCTGAAATCCAGTGGCCGCCGTCCAATCACCAATGTGGTCATGATGGGAATGGGCGAACCGCTGCTCAATCTGAACAATGTCGTGCCCGCCATGGAAATCATGATGGATGATTTTGGTTTTGGCCTGTCAAAACGCCGAGTCACACTGTCAACTTCCGGTGTCGTGCCGGCACTGGATAAACTGGGCGATATGATTGATGTCGCATTGGCGATTTCTCTCCACGCACCGACTGATGACATTCGTGACGAAATTGTGCCAATCAACCGCAAGTACAATATTGAAGCATTTTTGTCGAGTGTGCGTCGCTACCTGACGAAATCGAATGCCAACCAAGGGCGGGTTACGGTGGAATATGTGATGCTTGACCATGTAAATGACAGCATGGAGCAGGCACACCAATTAGCGGAATGTCTGAAAGACACGCCAAGTAAAATCAACCTGATCCCATGGAACCCGTTCCCCGGCGCACCTTATGGCCGCAGCTCCAATAGCCGGATTGACCGTTTTGCCAAAGTGTTGATGGGATATGGCTTCACCACTATTGTGCGTAAAACAAGGGGCGATGACATTGATGCGGCCTGTGGGCAACTTGCCGGTGATGTGATTGACCGGACGAAACGGACGCTGAAAAAGCGTTTGGCGGGTGAATCTATACAGGTAAAAACCGTCTGATTTTTGGCTTAAATCTGACGACGTTTAACAAACCTTATGAATGAAAATGATATGATACGGAAATCAATAATTTGGTCTATAGTTTGTTGTGGCTTGATGGCGGGGTGTGCGGAACACTCTTCGCGCGATATTTCTCGCGAACGCATTTCTCATGAGCGTATTCATCACGCTGTGGCAACAGATACTCGGTTACAGCTAGGGAAGGCGTATTTGGCAGAACGGAACTTACCGGCTGCCAAATTTCATTTTCAGAAAATTTTGCGGGTGGAGCCTCACCATCCCGAAGCAAATTTGGGCATGGCTCTGCACGATCAATATGCAGGCCAACCTGAGTCTGCTGATCAGCATTATAGAATGGCAATGCAGTATGGGGCAGGAAATGATACTGTAGTGCGCAATTATGCTGTTTTTCTCTGTGAACAAAAGCGATACGAAGAAGCTAAACGGCTGGTCACAGAAAGTAATATAACGCTCTATGATTGCAATAAATAACGATTTCGCTGCACAGATTATATTGGCGGCACTAGCCAATTAATGTGTGTAAATATTTTAACCTGAACAGTACCCGTGTCCTTAGATAATGAAGACTGAAAATCACCCAGAAGAAACCAAGCTGACAGCAGGTCAGATTTTGCGTCAGGCGCGTGAAAAATTTGAGCTATCTCAGCAGACTGTGGCAGATCGCTTGTGTCTTAAAGTGTCCACTGTTCGTGATATTGAAGAAGATAATGTCCCTGATAATGTCGGGCCGACATTCCTGCGTGGCTATGTTCGTGCTTATGCAAAACTTGTTCAGGTGTCTGAGTCTGAGATTCTGGCTGTTTTAGATGTGCAGATACCGCCGAGTAAAGTCGTAAAGACGTCTTCGATGCAGAGCTTTTCTACCCAAAAAATCCGTAAAAAACGTGATGGCTGGCTGATGAAGATCACATGGGGTGTGATAATTCTGTTACTGGGCATGACGGGGCTGTGGTGGTGGCAGAATTATTCGGACCAGCGAAATATGCTGATTTCAATGACAAAAAATGCGTCAGAGCCATCAGCAACATCGACAGCACCAACAGATAAGGCCGATGAAGTTAAATCAGTGGCGACTGATGTACCGTTAAATAAAACAGCTAACAGCCAGTCTCAGCCATCTTCTGACACTTCTGCACCGACAGTAACATCAGGTAATGCTCTCGCCCAGACTGATAATTCAATGCCTGCCAATTCTACGTCCAGCCATGTTGCTATCGCAGCTCAGGGTATAGACAATACCGAATCAACAAACACCATGCCAAACTCTACTGGCAATGCGTTATCCACGAATGCGTTATCCGCTAATGAAAATCAATCCAGCACCCTGAATAGTGATGAACTGGTGATGAATTTTACCGGCGATTGCTGGGTGGATATTAAAGATGCGAAAGGTAAGAACCTGTTTAATGGTACGAAAAAACGTGGTGATAGCCTGAAAGTATCCGGGGTTTTACCCTACTCACTCGTTATTGGCGCACCTGTGAATGTTAAGGTCGAGTTTCAGGGCAAAAGTGTGAATCTGGATGGATATATTAAACGGCGTACAGCTGCCAGACTGACATTGAAATAAATTTATACACCACAGCATGGTTGTAATTTTTATAAACAAAATACAGGGATGTAGGGGAGTAGTGTAAAAATGCATAATGAATCACCGATAAAAAGACGTCAATCCACACGTATCTATGTCGGTAATGTCCCTATCGGGGATAATGCACCTATTGCGGTGCAGTCAATGACGAACACCCGGACGACCGATGTTGAAGCGACTGTCAGCCAGATTAAATCGCTGGAACGTGTTGGCGTTGATATCGTTCGTGTTTCTGTACCTACTATGGACGCGGCAGAGGCTTTCAAACTCATCAAACAACAAGTCAGCGTGCCGCTGGTCGCCGATATCCATTTCGATTACCGCATTGCGTTGAAAGTGGCAGAATATGGCGTTGACTGTCTGCGCATCAACCCCGGCAATATTGGAAACGAAGAACGTATTCGTCAGGTTGTCGATTGCGCCCGTCATTATAATATTCCTATTCGTATCGGCGTGAATGGCGGCTCTTTGGAAAAAGATTTACAGGAAAAGTATGGCGAACCGACTCCTGAAGCTTTGGTTGAATCCGCCATGCGCCATGTCGATATTCTTGATCGCCTGAACTTCGATCGATTTAAAGTCAGTGTTAAGGCATCGGATGTTTTTCTGGCTGTGGGCGCATACCGTTTGCTGGCTCAGAAAATTGACCAACCGTTACATCTGGGCATTACCGAAGCCGGTGGCGCACGTGCCGGGGCCGTGAAATCTTCCATTGGTCTGGGAATGCTGTTATCGGAAGGCATCGGCGACACATTGCGCATTTCTCTGGCTGCCGATCCGGTGGAAGAAGTCAAAGTCGGCTTTGATATTCTGAAAGCACTGCGTATCCGCTCAAGAGGCATCAACTTTATTGCCTGCCCGACCTGCTCCCGTCAGGAGTTTGATGTTATCGGTACGGTGAATGCACTTGAACAGCGCCTTGAAGATCTAGTCACACCGATGGATGTTTCCATTATTGGCTGTGTTGTGAATGGCCCCGGAGAAGCTGAAGTGTCAACATTAGGCGTGACCGGCGCGAAAACGAAAAGTGGCTTTTACGAAGATGGCATCCGTCAGAGAGAGCGCCTCGACAATAACGATTTGATTGACCAGCTTGAAGCGAAAATCCGTGCCAAAGCAGCCATTTTGGATGCCAATAACCGGATTAGCGTCAGCCAGCTTGATTAAGCATAGATTAATATCGGCTCATATTATCAGAGCCGCTATTTTTTTGTTTGTAGATAGCGTCTTGTTTATAGGTCGTATTCATAGATCGTGTTTACAGATTGAACCTTGCGAATATTCGCTTTTATAATCAGCGCTATTACAGAAATATTAATAAGAGATAAAACATGGCAAAAAATATTCCGGCTATTCGTGGCATGAACGATTGTCTTCCTGCTGAAACGGCCGTTTGGCAACGTGTTGAATCTACGGTGAAACGCGTATTGGCGGGTTATGGTTTCAGTGAAATCCGCACACCGATTGTAGAGCAGACCCCGTTATTCAAACGCGCAATTGGGGAAGTCACCGATGTGGTCGAAAAAGAAATGTATACCTTTGATGACCGCAACGGAGAAAGTTTAACTTTGCGCCCCGAAAATACCGCAGGTTGCGTACGTGCCGGTATTCAGCATGGTCTGCTGTACAATCAGGAACAGCGTTTATGGTACATCGGCCAGATGTTCCGCTATGAACGCCCGCAAAAAGGCCGCTACCGTCAATTCCACCAACTGGGTGCTGAAGTGTTTGGTTTACAAGGGCCGGAGATTGATGCCGAACTGATCCTGATGACCGCGCGTTGGTGGCGAGAATTGGGTATTGCTGATCATGTCACACTGGAATTGAACTCCATTGGTTCTCTGGAAGCGCGCGCGCACTATCGTGAAGCGTTAGTTGCGTTCCTTGAACAGCACAAAGAGAAACTGGATGAAGATTGCCTGCGCCGCATGTACACCAATCCATTGCGTGTGCTGGATTCCAAAAATCCAGAAATTCAGGCACTTCTTAATGATGCTCCGGCGCTGTTTGATTATCTTGATGCAGAATCGAAGCAACACTTTGACGGCTTGTGTCAAATCTTAGATAGCGCGGGAATTCAATATCGTATCAATCAGCGTCTGGTTCGTGGCCTTGACTATTACAACCGTACCGTTTTTGAATGGGTCACTTCCGCACTGGGGGCGCAGGGAACGGTTTGTGCCGGTGGGCGCTATGATGGGCTGGTTGAACAATTAGGCGGAAAAGCAACACCGGCAGTCGGTTTTGCCATGGGCATGGAGCGAATGATTCTGTTGGTTCAGGAAGTCAATCCTGAATTTGTGGCAGATCTGACGGTCGCTGATGTCTACCTGTCTTCCTTTGGAGAGGGCAGCCAACAGGCAGCATTGATTCTGGCGGAAAAAATCCGTGATGAATTGCCGGCATTACGCCTGATGACCAATCACGGTGGTGGCAATTTTAAAAAGCAGTTGGGGCGTGCAGATAAGCATGGGGCTAAAATTGCACTGCTCCTCGGAGAAGATGAAATCAGTACAGGCAATGTCGCCGTGAAAGATTTACGTAACGGTGAACAACAAACATTGCCACAACAAGCGATAGCAGCACGTTTGAGCGAACTGTTAGGCTAAGGAGAGAGTCTGTGGAAGTCTACACCACTGAAACTGACCAAATTAATGCAATAAAGCATTTTTTTGTCAACAACGGTAAGTATCTTGCTGTTGGCATAGTACTGGGAATTGGGGCTATTGTTGGTTGGAATTACTGGCAATCTCATCAAACTAACCAGTTACAGGATACCGCAACAGCATACGAAAAAATAAATACATCACTGGCGTCGGGTTCGAAAGAAGGCATCACTGCGGCAGAGAAATTCGCGAATGAAACGAATAATATCTACGGCGTGATAACTGACATGCAGTTAGCAAAACATGCAGTCGATGAAAATAATCTGGCGCAGGCAGAAAAATATTTGCTGTTGGCTTCAGGTAAAACGAAAGATCCAGATATGTTAGCTTTGACCAATATTCGTCTGGCCAGAGTTCAGTTAGCAGAAGATAAAACGGATGCTGCACTGAAAACACTGGAGCAAGTAAAAAGCACCGGATGGCAGGTCGCAGTGAATGATCTGCGTGGTGATATTCTGGCGAAGAAAGGAAATATAAAAGGGGCGCGTGAGGCATATTCCAGTGGGCTGACTGCTCAGGGTTCTCAGGCGTTGAAAATGTTAATGCAAATTAAATTAGATAACTTATCCAACTAAGGGAGCTAACTCTAATGCAACTGCGAAAAACACTCTTGGTTGGGCTGGTTGCTTCTGTTCTGCTGGCAGGTTGCTCAATGGAACAGGATACGGTGACAATGTCCCCGCTACCAGAAGTTGTCAACCAATTTAATCCACATGTGGTGTGGGATAAATCGGTCGGCAATGGCGTTGGGCAATTTTACTCACACTTATCACCGACCTGGCAAGGCTCAACAGTGTATGCTGCCGACCGTAACGGCAAGATTAAAGCATTTGAGATAGATAGTGGTAAAGAGTTGTGGTCTACTGACCTGTCAGAAAACATCGGGTTTTTCTCATCCCGCATGCCGGCATTGCTCTCCGGTGGTTTGACGGTAGCAGGCGATCGCCTGTACGTGGGTACAGAAAAAGCCAAAATTATTGCCTTAGATGCGACAACCGGAAAAGTCGAGTGGACATCTCAGGTTGCCGGTGAAGCATTATCTCGTCCGGTTGTGAGTGATGGCCTTGTTCTGGTTCATACCGGCAACGGTATGTTACAGGCACTGAATCAAAATGATGGCGCTATTGTCTGGTCAGTCAATTTGGGTACACCGGCACTGTCTGTGCGTGGTGAATCAGCGCCTGCGGTAGCCTATGGTGCGGCAGTTGTCGGTAGCGATAATGGCCGTGTCAGTGCGGTTCTGCTTTCTCAGGGGCAGATGATTTGGCAGGAGAATATCTCTCAGGCCACAGGGACAACCGAAATCAGCCGCCTGAATGATGTTGATATGACACCGGTCATTTCTGATAATGCCATTTATGCCATCGCATATAATGGTAACTTGGTCGCTATGGATATGCGCACCGGGCAGATCATCTGGAAACGGGATCTTGGCTCTGTGAATGATATGGCTGTTGCTGGCGATAATATTTTCGTTGTTGATCAGAACGATCATATTTTATCTTTGCGCAAGAGCGATGGAATCACCATCTGGTCTCAAAACAAACTGGCACACCGTAATCTGACTGCTCCAGAAATATATAATGGTTATCTGGTGGCAGGGGATGGTGAGGGTTACCTGCACTGGCTGAATATGGCTGATGGTAAGTTTATGGCTCAGAACAAAGTTAACAGCTCTGGCCTGCTGAGTCGCCCGGTGGTTGCCGGAGATAAACTGATGGTACAGGCGAAGGATGGCACTGTTTACCTGTATACTCGCTGATAAATAAAAAAGACGAGTATAAACACGGCTCCTGTATTGGCAGGAGCCGTGTCTTTTTTCTAGTGTCTTGCGGTGATAAGAAGAAGATGTTGTTGTGATGAACTTCAAGTGCCTCTCTTTTTTTGCAGGATATCGATTTAAATTTAGTCATGAGGCATCAAAAAAATGATACCTGTCGTAGCGCTTGTTGGGCGCCCCAATGTGGGAAAATCTACCTTATTTAACCGCTTAACCCGAACCAGAGATGCATTGGTAGCCGATTTTCCTGGCTTAACCCGCGATCGTAAATATGGACGGGCAGAAGTTGAAGGGCAGGAATTTATCATCATCGATACCGGGGGTATTGATGGTACGGAAGAGGGTGTAGAAACCCATATGGCTGCGCAATCTCTGATGGCAATCGAAGAAGCAGACATTGTTCTGTTTATGGTTGATGCCAGATCGGGGTTAATGCCTGCCGATCATGCGATTGCAAAGCACCTGCGCAGCCGTGAAAAAGCGACCTTTTTAGTCGCCAATAAAACCGATGGTATTGATATTGAGACCTCTGTTGCTGAATTTTATTCTCTGGGACTCGGTGATATCTATTCCATCGCAGCTTCTCATGGCCGTGGTGTGACCCAACTGATTGAACGTGCGTTGCTGCCTTTCGCTGAGAAAAAGGAAGACGACGTTGAACTAACGGAAGAAGAAGCCAATGCAGCTTATTGGGCTGAGCTGGAACAGGCTGAATTGGCGGAGATTGAAGAAGCTGAGCAGGAAGAAGCGTTTGATCCGACAACATTGCCATTGAAGTTAGCCATTGTCGGGCGTCCGAACGTGGGGAAATCCACGCTGACCAACCGTATTCTGGGTGAAGAGCGGGTAGTTGTTTTTGATATGCCGGGAACAACCCGCGACAGCATCTATATTCCAATGGAACGCGATGGCCGTGAATATATTCTGATTGACACGGCAGGTGTGCGTAAACGTGGCAAAGTGACTGAGACAGTAGAAAAATTCTCCGTCATCAAAACACTTCAGGCGATTGAAGATGCCAACGTTGTCCTGCTGGTGGTTGATGCCCGTGAAGGCATCTCTGATCAAGATCTGTCTCTGCTAGGCTTTATTCTGAACAGCGGCCGTTCTCTGGTCATTGCGGTGAATAAATGGGATGGCATGAGTCAGGAAGACAGAGATCACGTCAAAGATATGCTTGATCTACGTTTGGGCTTTGTTGATTTTGCCCGTGTTCACTTTATTTCTGCCTTACATGGCAGCGGAGTCGGCAACCTGTTTGATTCGATTCTGGAGGCTTATGAAAGTGCGACTCGTCGTATCAACACTTCCATGCTGACTCGTATTATGCGTATGGCCGAAGATGACCATCAGCCACCGATGATACGTGGGCGCAGGGTGAAAATGAAATATGCCCATGCTGGTGGATACAACCCACCGATTGTGGTTATTCATGGTAATCAGGTTTCAGATTTGCCGGATTCTTATAAGCGTTATTTAATGAATTATTTCCGCCGTTCTTTAAAAGTCATGGGAACGCCGATCCGTATTCAATTTAAAGAAGGCGCGAACCCATATGCAGATAAGAAAAATGTACTGACGGCATCACAACTTCGTAAACGTAAACGTTTAATGGCACATTTGAAAAAACGCTAAACAATCAAATATACCCTATGAGTTTCAAACATTAATTTGAAAGAAAGCGGGTATAGAAACTAATAAAATAAAGAGCTGAAATAGCTCTTTATTTTTGTCAAATTGCATAAATTCATTTCACCCCTCGTCTTTCAAGTTGCCTCTTTGTTGGCTGCTTTCGTTCGCTGCCGCGATGCAACTCGAAATTCATAGGGTATATACATTATCAATATTGGGCTGATTATCTTTGGTTTTTTTGCCCTTTTACCATGATATATCAGTTATTTTTCTCTTTCTCAGTCTGACAAATATCTTTCGTTCGGGACAGGGATTGTTTAGCTGATTCTTTCATTAATCCATTAACATGGTTTAATGTTCTTAATATGTATTTTTTATCGTCTTCATCGCAATTTTTTGCAATATATTGCAGTAAATGAGGTGAAATTATACTGCGTGGTGTTGTTTCATTGCACATAATATACCCAGCTCATTAATTAGATTGATTTTGATATCGTGGTCTACCTATGTAAGATTAAATTTTAGTCAAAATAACCACATCAGTCACGACGAAAAGTGTAAATTTTATACTCGCTTTGTGATGATATACCCGTCGCAGCGGGAAGATATAAGCATTCACATGGTCTTGCAAGACACGGTTTTAACTGTAACTTGAATTTGGATTAGCCGGAAATGAATTTGAACAGCCACGGGCTGCCCTTCGTTGAGAAGCAGGAAGCCTCTCATAAATCATCCCCGGAAGCATAGCAAACTATGTGACCGGAGTGAGTGAGCGAAGCCAACAAAAAGGCAGCTCGAAAGACGACGGGTATACATATTAAATACAAGAGTCTTCCATGACCCTTAATGTTAAAAAGATTATTCTAATTATTGGCCCAGAACACCAACTTGATTCCAGGCATAGATCACAACATCTGAAATACTTTTACCAAATAACCGCTGAGCATTATCACAGGTTAATTTAGCGAAATCATCAAAATTAGCTTTATTAGACAATCGGTTATCTGT
Organism: Enterobacteriaceae bacterium; assembly: GCA_031253755.1. Lineage (GTDB taxonomy): Bacteria > Pseudomonadota > Gammaproteobacteria > Enterobacterales > Enterobacteriaceae > Xenorhabdus. The sequence goes on along the minus strand of JAIRVT010000055.1, from coordinate 3,607 downwards.
TAGTGTTTCGTACCAGATTTTTCCTGCCCGTTCCCATGAATATCCACCCAGAGCAGTGGCTAACAAATAGAATGCCTTATTGGGGATCCCCGAATATTTATGCACACCGCCATTATCCTTTGAGAAAGGAATGTCTTCATATTTATCCATATGATCAATTTGCTCATCTTCTGGATATGCAGTACCGGGATGTTTAAATGACCGCATAGCCATATTAGGATCATTATGGATATTTATTTTGGAGCCAAAAATACCTTGGCCTATCAGCCAATCAGATTCGTTGGCTTTCTGATTGTTGGCAAATTGCTTGACCATTATACCAAACACATCAGAGATAGATTCATTAAGTGCGCCAGACTGATAAGCGTAATCAAGATTAGCCTCATATTGAGTCACACCGTGGGTTAATTCATGCGCTATAATATCAATACAGGAAGTAAAACGATTAAGATATAATTTTATTCCATCACCAAAAACCATCTGGTTATTATCCCAAAAGGCATTTGCATAACTTTCAGAATAATGAATGGTTGCGACCAAATTTAATCCTTTATTATCAATTGAATTACGCCCAAAAATTTCCTTATAGAAACAATAAGTTTTACCAAGATTGTTATAGGCTTCATTGGCAGCAATATCTTTGCACTCAGGAGAATTTTCAATCCTAATTATTTTTTGACCTGGATATATATCGGTATTTTCAGTATCATATATCGTTCTATTTAATTTACTATCATTCCCCGGGTTATATATCATTAATGGATGATGTATATTTGAATAATTATTCATAAGATGATAAGTATGATCTAAAGTTTTTATGAGAGATATCTTATCCTTATTTTCACAATGGTTAAGAATATATTCAAATACCTTTATTGTAATAATACTGCTTATTTTATTATTAAACATAATGATACCTCTTTTTATAGGTGATGTATGCTTATGAATATACCTAAATTATTAGCCTAAGTTGCAAGGTTTGCTACTAATATAATGATTTTTTATTCTTTTAATATAAATATAATAAAAGGCCAATGAAAGCCTTTTATTTTTAATTTTATGATTAACTTGATATTAATTGTCATATTTTATTTCGATATTATATTAATATTTTTATTGAATATTTTTTTGTAGAAGCACGCCTACTTTTCTCCAGCACTCACGAGTGATGATAGCCGTGTTTATGCCAAATAGCTTTTCTGCATTTTCAATGGCTAATACAGCAAAGTCATCAAACGCAGCATACGCAGAAAACGGTTATCTAATAAAGTTGCATACCAAATCTTCCCGGCTTTTTCCCATGAATACCCTCCCAGCGCTGTTGAAAGTAAGTAAAAGGCTTTGTTCGGGATCCCTGAATATATGAACACCGCCATTATCAATGGCAACCGGTAGTTTTTCGCAGTTACTCATAAATATTATTAATGAAAAAGAGATGAATAAATTTATTAGTCCATTGATATAAAAATGAATCCATACCTTAAATGATAATAGATATTCCAGCTTTGTTATTATTTATTCATCTGGAATATCTTATTTTTTGCATTTCAAGATCTGAAATAGATTAGCTCTTAGCTTGCATTGATGAGCTATACCCACTCTTTTTCTATCAGAAATGATGTATAGAGTTCGGCTTCAGGGGAATTAGGTTCTGGCGAATAATTATATTCCCAGCGAACTAATGGCGGCATAGACATCAAAATAGATTCTGTTCGTCCATTGCTTTGCAGCCCGAATAACGTTCCCCGATCCCAAACCAAATTAAATTCCACATAACGACCACGGCGATATAATTGAAATTGTCTTTCACGTTCTCCCCAACCAATATTCTTTCTTTTTTCAACAATAGGCAAATAGGCAGATAAAAAACCGTGGCCTACAGCTTGTGTTAAATTAAAGCAAGTATCAAAATCAGGATTATTTAGATCATCATAGAATAACCCACCAATACCGCGTGGTTCATTACGGTGTTTAATAAAGAAATAATCATCACACCATTTTTTATAAGTAGGATAAATATCGTCACCAAAAGGCAGACATAATTCTTTCGCGACAGTATGCCAATGGATGGCATCTTCTTCGAAGCCATAATACGGAGTGAGATCAAACCCGCCACCAAACCACCAGACAGGGGATTGGCCTTCTTTTTCTGCAATGAAAAAGCGCACATTCGCGTGGCTGGTAGGAACATAAGGGTTCAGAGGATGAATAACCAGAGAAACTCCGATTGCCTGATAGCTGCGCCCCGCCAGTTCAGGACGATGGGCAGTGGCTGATGGCGGTAAAGAACCCCCAGTGACATGCGAAAAATTGACACCCGCTTGCTCAAAAACGTGGCCAGATCTCAACACACGGCTGCGCCCCCCGCCACCTTCTTCCCGTTGCCAGCACTCTTCGATAAAACGGGAATGACCATCAAGGCGCTCAAGTTGTTGACAGATTTCATCCTGCAATGAGAGGAAAAAACGCTTCACTTGAGATATATTAGGTGTATTCATAATTAAAGTATAACCATATGATTTTATTTTGATAATTCTCATTATAAATGAGTGTGATTTTTGGTTTGTTTATATAAATATTTATACATAGAACGATGAACAAACCTATAAACAAAGCATAAGATAAGAACAATGGAGAAGAAAAGAAAGAATAAGTTTGTGGTGAAGTGATGGATGTTTCTACTAGTGAGAAGATACCCCGTTACGGCTATCTTCCCGGTAATTTTCAAGTGGGCACTGGCTATTTTTATGATTTATCTCGAACCTTACGCTCTTTGAGCTGACCCTGCTTATCAAAATAACGGCTAGGCCATATTTCAGAGGGGTGCACTTCGAGATAGTTGGCGATGATCCATTCACCTTTGGATGTCGGAGAGATCCCAAACTAAGAATAATTGTTCTTTCTTCCATCAAATTTTTTGACTGGTGATATCGCCTGTGGAGGATAACTCCAGTCCGGCGTGACACTCTAAGCCTTTACAGTCATTTTCATCATAATCTGTTTGGCAAGCTTTCCATGCACCTTCACCCATCCACGGTGTTTCACCCTGACACCAGATATTAAAGCGTTTGGTGAGCATTTCCGCCCATTGTGAGGGAATGCCCCGTGCTTTCTGAATGGTGTCATGCAGAGCGGCGCTGTCTACGGAGACATTAAGATTCGGATTGGCTTTAATCCAGAGTGATTCATCATCAATCTCTTTCTCGTCGTCCGGCTCGTAGATCAGGGCAAACAAAGATTCATTTTGCTCTGCCATCCAGAATCTGACAGCAATAATCATAATGCCTTATCGCCTCAATTTCCTGCTCTCGGTAAGCACCCTGCTTGCGTTGTACTTATTATATGAATTCCCGGCTTTCTATTGGCGTAATTCGAGTAATTTTTTCATGATGTTTTTAGGAATCATTATTTTCTCTAAAACCGTCATTCCGCACCTAATTCAGGAATAAGCCAACTTATAAAGATTCCCCAATATGTTCAGAAGCTCATGGTGATGAGGTTGCATTCCGGTGACCATTTTATCTTCTTGAAATTCAAAGGTGTTAACCCCTTCGAACGTCAGGAATACCCAACGGGCCGTGGGCGATTGTGTGGGTTTGTTTTTCAT
>JAIRVT010000071.1 GCA_031253755.1 Enterobacteriaceae bacterium | reverse complement strand
CTCTCAACCCAGCCATCCTGCAAACGGGTTTTCAGCGCATCCCCCACTTTTACCTGCTTGACTTGCTTTAACAATGTGCCATCCGGCGTTTCACTGATGCTGTAACCGCGACTTAACGTTGCCAGCGGGCTAACGGCTTCCATCCGTGAACAGGAAACGGCAAATCGCTCTTTAGCACGGGATAATTGTCGTTCAATTGCCTGTTTTAACCGAAAATCAATTTGTTGAATATGCTGACTATAGTGCCGGAGCTCTTGTTCAGGGCTATTTTGCAGCAATCGATGATTTAATTTTTCATAGGAAGCAGCGTTCTGTTTTAAGCAACGTAATAAGCTATCGATTAATTTTTGCCGTAATTCAGACAGGCGATTCTGTTGGCGAGCCAGCCGTAAATCAGGCCGTTGCTGTTGTAACCGATGCTGTAATCCATTAAAAATTCGTTGCTTGTGAGCGAAGAAATAATCCATTGCCATTTCGAGGCGTTGTTGCAGGGATTGAATTTGCCTCAACAATTCAATTTGATTGCGACTGACCAATTCTGCGGCGGCAGAAGGCGTCGGAGCGCGTAAGTCAGCAACGAAATCGGCAATAGTCACATCCGTTTCATGCCCGACTGCACTGACGATAGGGATTTGGCTCTGGAATATCGCTCGCGCGACGTGTTCATGATTAAAACACCATAAATCTTCCAGCGAACCACCGCCTCGTCCGACAATCAAAACATCACATTCCTGCCGGATATTTGCCAGTTCAATCGCGCGAATAATCTGCAATGGCGCTTCCGCTCCCTGAACGGCTGTGGGGTAAACGACAATGGGCAAAGAGGGATCTCGGCGTTTCAGGATATGTAAAATATCGTGCAATGCCGCACCGCTGGCTGATGTGATCACACCAAGGCGTTTTGCCGGTGCAGGCAGTGGTTTTTTATGAATTTGATCAAACAACCCTTCAGCAGCGAGTTTTTGTTTCAACACCTCAAATTGCTGTTGCAACAACCCATCACCGGCAGGCTGAATGCTTTCCACCAGCAACTGATAATCACCCCGTGGCTCATACAGCGTGATTTGTGCCCGAACCAGCACTTGCTGACCATTTTGTGGCCGGAATGTTGCCCGCAGATTATGACTGCGAAACATCGCAGCCCGAATTTGTGCCCGTTCATCTTTCAGCGTGAAATACCAATGGCCGGATGAAGGCTGGGAAAAGTTAGAAATTTCAGCACTCAGCCAAATTCTCCCCATTTCCAGTTCCAATAGTTGACGGACGGTCTGATTCAGACGACTGACAGAAAAAATTCCCGTGTTGGTTGGCAGTGACATGTGAGCTAGATCAAATTTTAAAACAAAGGTTTAATCGACTGATAATAGCGAGTCATTATGACTAATCAAGAAATTTTTTCAGAAAATGCTGGAAGCAACCGTTTACGGCCTGTATAATGCCGCGGCAATATTTTATCCCTTATTAATGCCCCAAGCCTGGTGAGATATTGCTCATGTTACGAATTAAAAAAGAAGCACTGACTTTTGACGACGTTTTATTAGTTCCTGCCCACTCTACCGTTTTGCCTAATACCGCAGACCTGTCCACGCAATTGACATCCACTATTCGTCTGAATGTGCCTATGCTCTCCGCAGCGATGGATACTGTGACGGAATCTTCTCTGGCTATCGCACTGGCGCAAGAAGGGGGAATCGGTTTTATCCACAAAAACATGTCTATTGAGCGTCAGGCTGAAGAAGTCAGCCGCGTGAAAAAACATGAAAGTGGTGTTGTCGCCGATCCTGTCACTGTCACGCCCCAAACGACACTGCGTGAAGTTAACGAACTGACCGCGCGTAATGGTTTTGCCGGTTATCCGGTTGTGACCGAATCCAATGAGCTGGTAGGTATCATTACCGGTCGTGATGTGCGTTTTGTGACTGATCTGGACCTGCCGGTGACCGCAGTGATGACGCCGAAAGCGCGTCTGGTGACGGTAAAAGAAGGCGAAGCACGGGAAGTGGTATTGCAGAAAATGCATGAGCAGCGTGTTGAAAAAGCACTGGTCGTTGATGATAGCTTCCATTTGCTCGGCATGATTACTGTGAAAGATTTCCAGAAAGCAGAACGTAAACCAAATGCGTGTAAAGATGAACAGGGCCGTCTGCGTGTCGGCGCTGCGGTCGGTGCCGGTGCAGGTAACGAAGAGCGTGTTGATGCGCTGGTTGCTGCGGGTGTCGATATCCTGTTGATTGACTCATCACACGGCCATTCCGAGGGCGTTTTACAACGTATTCGTGAAACGCGCGCCAAATATCCTGATTTACAAATCATTGGTGGTAACGTCGCTACGGGTGAAGGCGCGAAAGCGCTGGTCGATGCTGGCGTGAACGCCGTTAAAGTCGGTATCGGCCCCGGCTCTATTTGTACCACTCGTATCGTAACGGGTGTGGGTGTACCACAAATCACCGCCATTGCTGATGCCGTAGAAGCATTGGAAGGCACGGGTATTCCGGTCATTGCCGATGGTGGTATCCGTTTCTCCGGTGACATTGCTAAAGCAATTGCTGCGGGCGCATCTTGTGTGATGGTCGGCTCAATGTTGGCAGGTACAGAAGAATCTCCGGGTGAAATCGAACTCTATCAGGGGCGTTCATTCAAATCTTATCGCGGCATGGGTTCACTGGGCGCAATGTCTAAAGGCTCTTCTGACCGCTACTTCCAGACGGATAACGCGGCTGACAAACTGGTGCCGGAAGGTATCGAAGGCCGTGTGGCTTATAAAGGGCTGCTGAAAAGTATCGTTCACCAACAAATGGGCGGACTGCGCTCCTGCATGGGTCTGACGGGTTGCGCGACGATTGACGAACTGAGAACGAAAGCCGAATTCGTTCGCATCAGTGGTGCAGGTATTCAGGAAAGCCACGTTCATGACGTGACGATCACCAAAGAATCACCAAACTATCGCTTAGGCCTGTAATTCATGAATCATAGTGGCTCGCAATAGCGGGTCACACCTTTTTTATCTTTTTAATCGCCACTTGGTTGGGGAATTCACCTCTAATGACAACTAATATCCATCAACATCGTATCCTTATTCTTGATTTTGGCTCGCAATATACGCAGCTTATCGCGCGCCGTATTCGTGAAATTGGTGTTTATTGTGAACTTTGGACATGGAATGTCACTGAAGAACAAATTCGCGCATTTAACCCGAATGGCATCATTCTTTCCGGTGGCCCGGAAAGTACCACTGAGAACAACAGCCCACGCGCACCGGAATATGTCTTTAATGCAGGCGTGCCGGTATTGGGAGTCTGCTATGGCATGCAAACCATGTCCATGCAGTTGGGCGGAGAAGTTTCAACTTCTGCGCATCGTGAATTTGGTTATGCGAAAGTTGAGGTCAAAGGCGACAGCAAGTTGTTCCGTGGCATTCAGGACTCCATCAGCGAATCAGGCATTCCGGTACTGGACGTATGGATGAGCCACGGCGATAAAGTGACCGCGCTTCCGGAAGGTTTCACCACGGTAGCCAGCACGGATAGCTGTCCGTTTGCGGGCATGGCAAACGACGCCAAACGTTTTTATGGTGTGCAGTTCCACCCGGAAGTGACTCATACTCATCAAGGTCTGAATATCCTGCAACGCTTTGTGCTGGATATTTGTCAATGTGAAGCGTTATGGACGCCTGCATCTATCATCGATGATATCGTAGAACGCCTGCGTACACAGATTGGTGATGATCACGTTATTCTGGCGCTATCCGGTGGTGTTGATTCTTCCGTCACTGCGTTATTACTGAACCGTGCGATTGGTAAGCGCCTGACCTGCGTATTTGTGGACAACGGCCTGTTGCGTCTGAACGAAGCGGAGCAGGTGATGGAGATGTTTGAGGGTAAATTTGACCTGAACATTGTTCATGTGAAAGCGGAAGATCGTTTCCTTTCTGCATTGGAGGGCATTGCTGATCCTGAAGCTAAACGTAAAATGATCGGCCACGTCTTTATCGATGTATTTGATGAAGAAGCGGCAAAACAAACGCAGGTTAAATGGCTGGCACAAGGCACCATTTACCCGGATGTTATCGAATCTGCTGCCTCTGCGACAGGCAATGCGCATGTCATCAAATCTCACCACAACGTGGGTGGATTGCCGGAAGATATGGCACTGGGTCTGGTTGAGCCACTGAAAGAGCTGTTTAAAGATGAAGTGCGTCGTATCGGTCTGGCGCTGGGCCTGCCACATGGCATGTTATATCGCCACCCATTCCCAGGCCCGGGTCTTGGCGTTCGCGTACTGGGTGAAGTGAAAAAAGAGTACTGTGATTTACTGCGCCGTGCTGATGCCATTTTCATTGAAGAACTGCATAACGCGGATCTGTATAACAAAGTCAGCCAGGCATTCACCGTCTTCCTGCCAGTCCGTTCTGTCGGCGTGATGGGTGATGGGCGTAAATACGATTGGGTCGTATCACTGCGTGCAGTAGAAACTATCGACTTTATGACCGCTCATTGGGCACACTTGCCATACGATTTTCTGGGACGCGTATCGAACCGTATCATCAATGAAGTCAATGGTATCTCACGCGTTGTCTATGACATCAGCGGTAAACCCCCTGCGACCATTGAGTGGGAATGATTTAACCCCTCCCCAGACTTCACCAAATCTTCATGATTTTATAATTAAGACCCTGATTTTAGGGTCTTTTTATTTTTTGTTTTCTTGCCAATTTACACTAGTCAACGACGCTTTACTCTGGTCAAGGCTGATGACCAGTTCAGTTGCCTCTTCGGTGTCCATATAAAGTTCTTAACAAGATTTGAGCGCTGGAAAGTTATTTGCTCAAACAAAAGGTGCATGATGCTAAGTGATAATTACTGCCTCAGAGTAAATGATTCTGGGATAGTGGTGGCTGATATCAGGGCGGCAGGGCACACCGTCCTATTCAATGTTATTATTTACCACAATTTATCGTTTACCGCCTGCTCGCCAACAATGACCCACAGCAATCATGCAAGCTTGCCATTCTGGGCTGTTGTAGGTGTATTTTTGGCATTGGGATGGGATGGCACAAGCATAAATCTGCATTGAAGCTAAACTGTAAGGCATTCAATTCGTTGAAGACAGCCAGAATCATGGCATTATCATCAATGTGTTAATTGGATAAAGAAGCTTTATAATTCCAAAAAAATGTTAAAAGTGGAGTATATGATGACTGGACAGCGGCTTGAATTTGATGAAGTGATTGAAACATTACCATTGCACGCTTGGTCAGAGAGGGTATCTCAGCCAGTGCAGCAGAATGCACTGGCTTCTCTGGAACTGGGTAAGGTTCTCTATCTGCCAAAACTGAGTTTCTCCCTGATGCCAGAAGAACAGCAATTGCTTAGAGAAGATACGGTCAAAGCCGGGCGTAAAAATATCAGTTATCGTCCCGGTGGAAATACAATCACAGGGGTTGCGTTGCAGGCCAATGAACAATTCGTGCATGTGATGATGCAACGTTATTATCAGTCCTGTCAGCAATTGATTGAGAATCTACTGCCGATTTATGCACCCGTGCTGCACACGCCTGTCAATTCGCTGCGTGTTCATCCTGTAACTGCATGGAAAGCCGATAATTCGTGGCGTAAAGACGACAGCCGCTTACATGTTGATGCATTCCCTTCCAGACCGATTCAGGGCCAGCGTATCCTGCGAATATTCACTAACATCAACCCGACAGGTGAACCCAGAGTTTGGCGGGTTGGTGATAAGTTTCCCCTGATTGCTGATCAGTTCCTGCCTGCAACCCGCAGCTATTCCCGGCTTAACAGCTGGTTACAGCACAAGTTGGGAATAACCAAAAGTCGCCGTACCCATTATGACCATCTGATGCTTGGATTGCACGATGCGATGAAAGCTAACCAGTCATATCAGCAGCAGGGAGCTCAATTGGAAGTTCAGTTTCCTGCGGGCAGTTCTTGGATTTGTTACTCTGACCAGACACCTCATGCTGCGATGTCGGGGCAGTTTATGTTGGAGCAGACTTATCTACTGCCAATATCTGAAATGGCCTCGCCGGAAAATTCACCACTGAAAGTATTAGAGAGTAAACTCGGTAAGCATTTGTTGTAAAAAATAACGGTTTATTTTAGATAGAAAAAAGGCTTTATTTATGATCTGATAATCGTCGCCAAACTAATATTACAGTTGTAGCTTCTCCGTGAGCAAACGTTTATCTTAGTGGCGGCGATGGTATTGGTGTGTGTAATGATAATATTTTATTATTTGTTTATCCACCATGATATAAATATAAATATAAAAATACAGATGATATAATTAAGCTCTTTAATACAGAACCTGTTTTTTGCTAATAAAATAGAATGTGATGATCACTAAAATAGCAATGAAATACTTTATATTAAAATTATTTATCAATTCCGTGATTCTTATTTTATATAAGAAAGACATTTTCGATAATATTGACAAATATAAAATGCACTGAATGGTGATACTCTGTAATTATAAAACTATCTTTTTTATTTATTGAATCCGATTAAGAAAGATATAATTATTAATATATGAGTTATTACTCTCATAAATAAAATCATTATCATGGTTTGCTTCCATTTCTTTATTTTTAATTCATAAAAAGCAATACAAATTCCCACGATGATGGGTAGCATAATATTCTGGTAGCTGATTTGTCACTGAGATCATGGCAAACTAGCGCCTTAATGCTATTTTTTGTGATTGAGAGGTACTTGTGGATAAAATTTTTGCAGATGAAGCCGTTGCAGAGCTGCACACCATTCAGGATATGCTGCGTTGGGCAACCAGCTGTTTCAACGCCGCTAACATTTATTATGGTCATGGAACGGATAATCCGTGGGATGAAGCTTTGCAACTGATTCTTCCAACCTTGTACCTGCCTTTGGATGTTCCGGACAATATGATGGCATCTCGCCTGACAACAACAGAGCGCCAACGTATTGCGGAGTATGTCCAGCGCCGTATCAATGAGCGCATTCCGGTTGCGTATTTGACAAATCGGGCATGGTTCTGTGGACATGAATTTTATGTTGATGAGCGGGTTTTAGTTCCGCGTTCGCCAATTGGTGAGTTGATTAATAACCAGTTTGCCGGGTTGATCTCACAAGAACCTTCCACCATTCTTGATATGTGTACCGGCAGTGGCTGTATTGCAATTGCTTGCGCCTATGCTTTCCCTGAAGCAGAAGTGGATGCCGCTGATATTTCCGATGATGCTTTGGCTGTCACCGAACAGAATATTGAGAATCATGGCCTGTTACATCGTGTCATACCCATCCGATCTGATTTATTCCGTGATATGCCACCGATGAAATACGATCTGATTGTTACCAATCCACCTTATGTGGATGAAGAAGATATGAGCGATTTGCCGGATGAATTCCAGTGTGAACCTGAATTGGGTCTGGCGTCGGGAACTGACGGGCTGGATTTAACCCGCCGCATTCTCGCTTCGGCCCCGGATTTCCTGACAGAAAAAGGCGTGCTGATATGCGAAGTGGGCAACAGTATGGTTCATCTGATCGAACAATATCCTGATGTGCCGTTCACTTGGCTGGAATTCGAACACGGTGGTAACGGTGTCTTTATGCTGACACGCCAGCAGTTAGCTGAATGCCACGAACATTTCCATTTATTCAAAGAGTAACGTTCTGTTATGAACCACAATGGTTAAAGTAGGGTTTCATCAAATTTATCCCAACCCAACTTCAAGATGCGTGTTATATTTTCCCGCGCAGCGGGGAAATATAAGGCTTCGGCTTGTCTTGCAGATTGCAACTTGGCGTTTATCGAGTATAAAGAATGTGATTGAAATGCATTATGCTTTAATCATTGTCTGGGGTATTGTTATTCGATATTTAACCTTAACATTTAAGAAATAATGGCGGGGCAGGAATGGCAGGAAACAGTATTGGGCAGTTCTTCCGTGTCACCACATTTGGTGAGTCTCACGGGCTTGCATTGGGGTGTATTGTTGATGGTGTTCCACCGGGTATTGCCATTACAGAAGCTGATTTACAAATCGATTTGGACAGGCGTCGTCCGGGAACTTCCCGTTATACCACTCAGCGTCGTGAACCTGATCAGGTGAAAATACTTTCTGGTGTGTTTGAAGGCGTGACTACCGGAACCAGTATTGGCCTGTTAATCGAAAACACCGATCAACGTTCGCAGGATTACAGCGCAATTAAAGATGTTTTCCGCCCCGGTCATGCCGATTATACCTATGAACAAAAATACGGAATGCGCGATTATCGTGGCGGTGGCCGCTCATCCGCTCGTGAAACCGCAATGCGGGTGGCAGCGGGAGCGATTGCCAAAAAATATTTATTCGAAAAACATGGCGTCCGTATCCGTGCCTGCCTGACGCAAATGGGCGATATTCACTGCGAATTGAAAGATTGGGATCTGGTTGAACAGAACCCATTTTTTTGCCCGGATGAAAGTCAACTAATCCGGCTTGATGAGCTGTTACGCACACTGAAAAAAGAGGGCGATTCCATTGGTGCTAAAGTCACCGTGGTGGCTGAAAATGTTCCGGCAGGGCTGGGAGAACCGGTTTTTGATCGGCTGGACGCCGATATTGCCCATGCCCTGATGAGTATCAACGCGGTGAAAGGGGTGGAAATTGGTGATGGTTTTGGTGTTGTCGGTTTACGTGGCAGTGAAAACCGGGATGAAATCACAGCACAAGGTTTCACCAGTAATCACGCGGGTGGAATTCTCGGCGGGATCAGCAGCAACCAGCCGATTATTGCCCACATCGCCCTGAAACCGACTTCCAGCATTATGGTTGCAGGTAAAACGGTTAACCGTCAGGGAGAAGAAGTAGAAATGGTGACCCGTGGGCGACATGATCCTTGCGTTGGCATTCGTGCCGTTCCCATTGCCGAAGCGATGATGGCGATTGTGCTGATGGATCACTTGTTAAGGCAGCGGGCACAGTGTGCTGATGTAACGTCATCGCTTCCCCGTTGGTAAGCCAAGCGCGTTGGGAGGCCGGGAAAAGCAGGCGCTTTGAACGGTGTCAGCGAGTATCGCAGTAATAAATAAGTCATTTTTTGGTGAAATAAAAAATGGAATGGTCACTACTGAGCCCGGACGTTTATGGTTTGCTCTTTTTGGTTGCTCTGGTTGCAGGTTTTATTGATTCGATAGCAGGCGGCGGTGGGTTGTTGACCATTCCAGCTTTATTATCGACAGGCATTTCTCCGGTTCAGGTACTGGCGACAAATAAACTTCAGGCAACAGGAGGATCACTTTCTGCCGCTTGGTATTTTATCCGCCGTGGCGTTGTGAACCTGCGCTCCCAACGGCTTGCGATTGCAATGGCAGCGCTGGGGGGAATGTCGGGAGCACTGCTGGTTCAGTTTGTATCGCCGGATTTATTGCGCTATGCCTTGCCAATATTGGTCATGATGATTGGCCTGTATTTTTTACTGGTGCCAAATATTGGTGTGGAAGATAGGCCGCGCCGTCTGGGGGTGGTAATATTTAGCTGCTTTATCGGCGGCGGTATCGGGCTGTACGATGGTGTATTCGGGCCGGGAACCGGGTCTTTTCTGGCGCTCTCTTATGTGATGCTCTGTGGCTACAATCTGGCAAAGGCAACCGCTCATGCTAAGGTGCTGAATTGTGCCACCAATCTTGGTGCGCTGGGCTTCTTTATGTTGGGCGGTCAAGTGTTATGGCTGTTGGGTTTTGTCATGCTGGCAGGTCAGATGATTGGCGCCCGTTTAGGTGCTGGGTTGGTATTGAGCCGGGGGCAAAAATTGATTCGCCCCATGCTGGTAACCATCTCTTTTTTGATGAGTGTCAAACTCCTCCATGACCAGCACGGTGATACTATTCGCTTCTGGTTAGCATATTATTTTTAGTTTTATACGTAATTAACTCAAAGATGCCGCAACAAAATGGTTATCTTCCCGCGGCGCGGGGAGATAACCAATGCATCTTGAAAGGGAACGGGTATAGAACATTTATTTTAGGAATAGCATTAACACATGGTTGGACATCACTATCAACAACTGATTGAAATTTTTGATAATTGCTTTAGCGAAGACTGCAACACCCGCTTGATAAAAGGTGATGATGAGCCGATTTATCTTCCCGCTGATGATGGTGTCTCTTATAACCGAATCGTGTTTGCCCACGGCTTTTATGCCAGTGGGTTGCATGAAATTTCACACTGGTGCATAGCGGGTAAAGCGCGGCGTACTTTGGTTGATTTTGGTTACTGGTATTGCCCTGATGGCCGTGATGCCCAGACCCAAGCCGAATTCGAGAAGGTCGAAATTAAACCGCAGGCGCTGGAATGGCTATTTTGCATCGCGGCAGGTTTTCCTTTCAACATTAGCTGCGATAACCTTGAAGGGAATTTCGAGCCGGATCGCTTTTCTTTTCAGCAAAAAGTTCACGCACAGGTCATGTCCTATCTGGAAAACGGCATACCCACACGAGCAGCACGCTTTATTCATGCCCTGCAATCGTTTTACAATACGCCTCCATTAAAAGCAGAACATTTCCCTTACCCGGAGAATGCTTTTGCTATCTGATTTGATTTTTAAGGAACAATAATGCTCGCAGAGTTTGAAACACGCATTCTGGCACATATCGATGAAATGGTAGAACATGCCAATGATGACGAATTATTTGCTGGTGGATACCTCCGTGGGCATCTGACGCTGGCTGTTGCGGAATTAGAACAAGAGGGCGCGAATACTCTTGCACACCTGAATCAGCGAGTCGAGGAAAGCGTCCATAAGGCGATTAAAGCAGGGGAATTAACGCCTCCGGATCAAGTGCTAGTCCTAGCAACTTGGCAGAAATTGCTGAGTGAAGTGACTGAATAATCGTATTAAATCATAATTCATTGAGATTAAAATTATTTTGGGTTGCAATGCAGCCCTTTATTTTGAACTGTGCTATCAGAATAAAAAACAAATGCCCTGATAGTTTTTTGTGACACATAAACATCACAATTCACTATCAGGGCATTTGCTACAACATGATTTTTCTTAAAAGAAGAACATGCTGATTTTATATGGTGCCGGCTACCGGAATCGAACTGGTGACCTACTGATTACAAGTCAGTTGCTCTACCAACTGAGCTAAGCCGGCGAAATTTGGCGGAAGGATAGAGATTCGAACTCTAGGATGGTTTCCCATCGGCGGTTTTCAAGACCGCTGCCTTCGACCGCTCGGCCATCCTTCCATGGCGCGAGATTATGCCTATATCTCCGGGATGTGTCCAGCCCCCGAACGGAAAAAATTGTGATTTTCTTACCGTTTGCTCAACATTCGAACGTTAATATCCTTTTTATTTGCTAACCTGCTAGTATTAGCAGTATTCAATGAATTAATTCAGATCATATTGATTTAAAATTAACCAAAATAAGTTCATGTAAAAAGGTAGCCATCCAAAGAATGTATAAACAAGCACCTATTAAACCTTCTTCTATTCCCCGCTTTTATGCACTGTTTATTATTTTGCTTTTTACGTCTCTATTTTTATTCGGGTATAACTATTTTGATAGTTGGCTGACGGAGAAAAAATATGCTATCAGTAGTGTCACAGCCAAAATGAAATTGCAGATAGAAGACTATCGCTATCATGCCAGCCGTATTTTTGAGCAGTCCAATATTCAGGAATCATACACACCAGAGTCTATATCGCCATTAGAAGTGCGCCCCAAAGTTTATTGGCTGGAAAGCCATAACCAGCATATCGATGCAATTATTTTTGGTCGTTACAATGATTCAAGTGCCCAATTGGCTCAGAAATTATCCAACTATCTCGAAATTCTTTGGGGAGCGCGTAATGAATATGAGTCGATGTATTATCTCAACGGTAAGGATAATAATTTACTCTTGGTAACGACACATTCCATTTTAAAGCCAGAAATCAGGTTTAAAGAAAGTTATCTGACTTCAGAAGCGAAACGTTCTGAAATGTTGGCTCAATCGATAGCCTTGGATGAAAGAGAAGGCATTTCATCCATTAAAGTATTACGTGGTGAGAATATTTATTACTATACCTATAAGGCTGCATTCAATACACCAGGGCAATTAACCTCAGTTATTGCTTTTGATCTGCCCATTGATAATCTTTTATCGGTTGATATGTCGCCGGCAGATTTTCGGTTGTATCCGGATAATGAATACGATGCTGACAAGGACAATGAAATTGATGTTTCTTTAAATGGATTCTGGTTAGAATTTTCCCAGCCCCTTAATGTGATGCCTTATAAATTAGCCTATCAGATCCCGCTTAAGGCACTTATTGTCGATCTCTTGCTCAGAAATATCTGGCTGTTACTTTTAATATTTGTTTTCTTATTGTTTTCATTTATCGGCTTAATTCATATTCGGCGCTGGTATATTAAGCCGATTGCATCAATGGATAAAGCATTGAAAATAAAAAATGCGCTGGAAAATGATATTATATCTAATATCCCTGTCGGGTTATTGATCTATGATTTCGGCTCAAATCAGGTGATCAGCAGCAATAAAATTGCAGAAAAACTCATGCCTCACCTTGATCTGAATAAAATTAAGACAATGACAGAACAACATCATGGCATTATTCAGACTTCTATTGAAGATGTGGTTTATGAAGTAAAAATGCATAGCAGTAACCTATTGCCGGAAACTTATCTTTTCTTATTACACAACAAAGATAAAGATGTGATGGTCGGTCAGCGTCTAAGGCTTGCTCAACAAGAATATGATAAAAATGTTTGTGCCAGACGATCAATGCTGCAAAATATTAATAATGAGATAAAAAAACCTATTCAGGATTTAAATAGTATTGCTACCCAGCTAAATTATCTTTCGCAGGGAGAAGAAGCACAGAGCTTGTTAGATAAATTGCGATTTAAATCAGATTATATTATGGAATGGGTCGAAAATATATCATTGCTCAATCAGTTAGAGTCTGGTGACTGGCAAACAGCTGACGAAGTATTTTCATTATCCTCACACATTGAAGATATATTAAAATTATCGTTGCCGATATTAAATGCGAAAGGATTGAAAACTTATTATCATTTTAATATTGATCATGAATCTGTATTTGTTGGTGATAAAAAAGCAATAAGTAAAATTATTTCATTATTATTGGATTATTCTATTACCATAACCAGTTATGGTAAAATATCGATTAATGTCAACCGTACAAATAGTAAACGCGATAATAACATCCTGATTGAGTTGACTGATAGTGGTGAAGGTCTTAGCCAAAAAGATTTAACTAACTTGAATTCTCCTTTTTTGCATAAATTGGCAGAAGATAAATATCATACAAATTCTGGATTGGTTTTATATTTATGTAATCAATTATGTAAAAAAATAGGTGGAAGCCTTGAAATTAAAAGTAAGAAAGGTTTGGGTGCTCATTATATTGTTAAATTTCCACTTCCCCGGCATGATGAAGAGATTATAACACCACCACTTCTGGAGGGTGTTATAGCACTATTAGATATTAGTAATCTTGAAATAAAAAAGATCATTCAACATTATTTGGTTAATTATGGAGCAACGTATTTTAACAAGGGCACAGAAAGTGTTACGGAAGAATACGATATTATTCTTACAGACAAACAGTACAAAACAGAAAATCCAACTATATTATTAGTCAGTAACTTGGTAGGATTTAAGCAGATGAAACCCGGTTTAGTTCAGTGTAATTACAATTTTGCTGGTGCTATTATCAGCGCAATATCATTGCTGATTGAAGAAAATTTCAGTCTGGCGGATTCGGAAGAAGTACTCGATAGCTCAGAACTAAAATGTGATCTTGTTGAGAATATTGACAGTAATATTTGTAATATCCTCAAAAGTTATCAAACTCAGTTGGTAGACCGTAATTGCAGGACATTATTTATAGAGACGATACCGATGGATATTACTAAACTGTATACTGATGTGGAACGATATGATCTGGTATCACTTTCGCAAACGGTGCATCGCCTAAAAGGTGCGTTTGCTATGTTAGACTTTAACTTGCTCAAATCATGGTGTGAGGATTTGGAACAACAGATAGCAAAAAATAATGAAGTAGAAATTAAAAGTAGCATCAGCCGTATTGATTCCTTTGTCACAAAGCTGTTGCAGCCAAGGTAACCAATAATATGAATAACCTTAATGTCATTATTGCCGATGATCATCCTATTGTTTTATTTGGCATCCGCAAGTCACTTGAGCAAATTGAGTGGATTAATGTTGTCGGTGAGTTTGAAAATTCAACCACACTGATTAATAATTTGCCACTTATAGAAGTAGATGTTCTCATAACAGATTTGTCAATGCCCGGTGACAAATATGGTGATGGCATCACCTTGATAAAATATATTAAACGCCATTATCCAAAATTAGCTATTATCGTACTTACAATGAACAACAACCCGGCTATTTTAAGTGCTGTACTCGAACTGGATATTGAGGGAGTTGTATTAAAGCAAGGAGCGCCGACGGATTTACCTAAGGTGCTTTCTGCGCTACAAAAAGGAAAGCAATTTACACCTGAAAGTGTTTCTAAATTGCTGGAAAAAGTGAATGCTAACGGTAATGGAGATAAACGTTTATCTCCGAAGGAGAGTGAAGTTTTGCGTTTATTTGCTGAAGGTTTTCTCGTGACAGATATTGCGAAAAAGCTGAATCGCAGTATTAAAACGATTAGTAGCCAGAAAAAATCAGCAATGATCAAGTTAGGTGTTGATAATGATATTGCGTTACTTAATTATTTATCTTCAGTGACTGTTGAAAAAGATATGGCTAAGTAACCAAAAATAAGTGGTCGGTACTTCAGGTTACCGATCCTTTATTATTTTATACCCTATGTATTGGCTCGATATTTTTCAGGTGTATATTTAATTAGTGTCTCTTTTAATTTAGCCAGCGATACCGGTTTTAATAGGCAACAATCCATACCAATCTCGACACAATGCTGCTTTTCTTCTGCCATTGAATTAGCCGTAATGCCAAGAATAGGTTTATTATAGCCGTTATTTCTTAAATATTTTGTGAGTGTATAACCATCCATGTTGGGCATATTAACATCGGTCAAAATAATATCCGTGGTATTGTGTTTCAGATATTCAATGGCTTCAATGCCATCATTAGTCATTTCGGTTTCGAATCCTAATGAATTTAATTGTTCAACCAATAAATGCCGATTTATAGGATGATCATCAACCACCAATACCTTAATCTCACTGAGTTTATCATCAGCTTTGATAGGGTTTGTGGAGATAGAAGAATGCGTGTAAATATTATTGGAAGATAGACCATTAATAAAGTCAGCAAGCTCATTGATTTGATAAGCATTATGGAGCCAATAATTATTTTTAATTTCCTCTGGCAAACCAGTATAGTATTCTGATATTTCAATGTAATGACGAACAATAATGCCAGATTCAATAGGCTGGTCACTGATTAATATTTCTGTTCCATCAATTTGGTTTTCATCATATGGAACAATCTGAAAAGATTCTTTTCCAAACAGATTAAGTAAATATTTTTCTAAAAAATCATTATGAATAATGAGTATAACTTTGGGTATTATATGATTCAGGGAATCATTTTTAGAAAGGTGTTTTTCTGTATTATATTTTGCACCGTATAATGGGAGGCGAATGGAAAAAATACTGCCAATATATTGTTGCGAAATAAATTCAATATCACCATCCATCATATTGGCTAACTTCTCACAAATGGCTAATCCTAATCCTGTACCTTGTGGTGTATTTTTCGTGTTTTCTCCCGTTTGGAAGAAAGGTTCAAATAATTGAACCTGTAATTTATTCTCAATACCTAATCCAGTATCTTTAATGCTGATATACAAATAGCCATGCTTTATGTTAACAAAAATAACAATACAACCGACTTCAGTAAATTTAATTGCATTATTCAGAAGATTGGAAATAATTTGCTGCAATCTCACAGGGTCATTATTTATATAATCGGGAATATCCGGGTCAATATAACAGTAAAATCCTAAACATTTTTTCGTTATAAGAGGAAGATAGTTTGAAATAACATGTGATATGACTTCTTTGCAGTTAAATTCTTTCACATCGATTCTAAGTTGATTGGATTCGATTTTAGAAAAATCGAGAATATCACTAATAATTTTTAATAATAGAGATGATGAGTTATTCATTGTTGATAATAACCGGGCGGCTTCTGAAGAGACCGGATAAGACTGCATTAACTCCAGATTACCAATGATGCCATATAACGGTGTTCTCAACTCATGGCTGACTGTAGCCAGAAACATGGATTTTGCCTGATTAGCCTGTTCAGCTGCTGAGGCCATGTCCTGCAATGATTTTTCCAGTTTTACCCGCGTACTGATATCCACCAGAACACAAATTGCGACTTCTTCATTACGATAACGAGAATGCACGAAGCTGATTTGCAGATGGTGGTTATTTCTGGTGACAACATCAATATAACTGCTGGTTTTATCACAAATGATATCAGTAATGCGTTTTTGGTCTTCAAACGTCAACATGCGGGTATAATTATGCGCAAGCTCATTACTCAGGATATTAGCACCGTCATTGACGCGCAATATACTGATACCAACAGGAGCCGATGCCACTATTTTATGATTAAATTGTTCGTGTTCTTCCAGACGAAAGGCATCATTTTCAGCAGGTAAAAACATTTTACGTTCGAATAACCAAATGAAAAGAATGATCATAATTGCCGAGATGCTATTTAAGATAATGCCATTAATAATGCTTGGTTTCAGTTCATCAAAAATAAATTTTAATGGTATTGAAAGTAGCAAGGTAAATGGTGATGGAGATAAACGTTTCTTAAATAATAGGTGGGTGAAATCATTATCATAACCAAAATAAGACGGTTTGAAATTAAAGCCGACAGGGTTAGATTTATTATAATTTTCTGTTGGGTAATATAAGATCGGCTGATTATACTGATCAAATAATGTAGCCGTGATAGGAAGACTTGTTCTTTGGAGTTGTGTTTTAACATCTTCGGATTGTTCAATCCCGATTATTGTGGCTATTTTTCCGTTTTTATAAACAGGGGTAAGAATAAAATAGCTTCCATTCATTGGCGTTATATTCTGAGTCATCCAGTAGACGTTCTGTTCTTTTCCTTGTTCCTGTAACGATATTAATTGTCGGGCATTTTCATAGACAGCTTTTTTTAGTATATCCGCTTCTGTTATTGTGCCTCGAATCGACAAATTGACCATGCACATACTCTGAATCTCTATGAGGAAAACTTGATTAACACTTTGTTGTGCTGCAATATTCTTTTTCCAAAAAAAGAACAGTTTATTCAATTCATTAAAATAGAGATAAGCATCATTACGTATGAGGGTACAATCAGAGTTATTACTTAAGGGAGTATACAAAAATTTCGAGTTATTATACGGGTAATTATCAACTAATTCTTTTTGTTTTTTTTCGGTCTGGTGTTCGGTCAGTCGTTTTTCCGCCATATACTGGAGATCACGCAAAGTACCTGTTGTATCCCTCATAAAAGCGTAAAATGTGTCATAGGTAGTGCTAAATTCTTGCTGAATATGAGTATAATTCTTATTAAAAAGTGTGATCAGATAAAAACTGGTTGATAAAGCGCCTAACGACCATAACATAAAACCAAGCACCCGAAAAAGATAACGGGATATCTTTAATGATGTTTGGAATGATGATAGATATCTCAAAAGATCGCCTGATAACAATGTGTAAGTAATAAACAATGTGTAAGTAATAAACAATGTGATTAATAACAACTATTAACAGCATATACTAGTGTGGCAGGGAATACAAAGCTTGAAATTCATAGGATATGTGAGTGATATTGTTTGATAAAGTGCAGACAAAAAAAGCAGGCATATTTGCCTGCTTTGTCTTTATTTTGCGTACGCTTCAGTGACTGCGAAAATAATAACGTGAAGTTAGTTGAATAAGGTATATTCCGCTAATTTTATGCCTGAGATTCAGGTTCATTGTGGCCTTCATCAGCAGAAGGTTCTGTATTACCTTCTTCCTCATCAGGTTCGTCCACACGTTGCAATCCGACAACTTTTTCGTCTTCTGCGGTGCGAATCAAGGTAACCCCTTGAGTATTACGGCCCACAACACTGACTTCAGAAACACGGGTACGAACCAGCGTTCCGGCATCGGTGATCATCATGATTTGGTCTGTCGGCTCAACCTGAATCGCCCCAATCACGTTACCGTTACGTTCACTGACTTTGATGGAGATCACACCCTGAGTTGCACGGGACTTCGTTGGATACTCTTTTTGATCAGTACGTTTTCCGTAACCATTTTCAGTGACAGTCAGAATTTCGCCTTCGCCACGTGGAATGATCAGGGAAACCACTTTATCATTTTCAGCCAGCTTGATTCCACGCACCCCAGTTGCAGTACGGCCCATTGCCCGGACACCTTTCACACGAACAGTGCCGTCTTCCAGTGTTTCTTCCTCTTCTTCCAGGAAGCGGACAACTTTACCCTGCGCGGAAAAGAGCATGATTTCGTTGCTGCCATCAGTCAGGTCAACACCAATCAATTCATCGCCATCATTCAGGTTAACGGCCTTGATACCGCGGCTACGTGGGTTGCTGAATTCGCTGAGTTTCGTTTTCTTAACGACTCCGCTGGCGGTTGCCATGAAGATATTCAAACCTTCTTCATATTCACGAACCGGCAGAATAGCGGTGATGCGTTCGTCCTGCTCCAATGGCAACAGGTTAACAATCGGACGGCCACGGGCGCCACGGCTTGCTTCTGGCAACTGGTAGACTTTCAGCCAGTACATCTGGCCCTTGTTGGAGAAGCACAGAATGGTGTCGTGGGTATTGGCGACCAACAGGCGTTCAATGAAATCTTCTTCTTTGATACGTGCTGCGGATTTACCTTTACCACCACGGCGCTGAGCTTCGTAATCGGACAGCGGCTGGTATTTTACATAGCCCTGATGGGAGAGCGTGACAACAACATCTTCCTGAGTGATCAGGTCTTCAATGTTGATATCTGCGGAATTCTCTGTCAGTTCAGTACGACGCTTGTCAGTGTACTGTTCTTTGATAGCCAGCAGTTCTTCCCTGATGACTTCCAGCAAACGTTCCGGGTTTTCCAGAATAAACAGTAATTCGGCAATAACTTTCAGCAGATCACGATACTCATCAAGCAGCTTTTCATGTTCCAGACCGGTCAATTTCTGCAAACGCAGATCCAGTATGGCTTGAGCCTGCGGTTCGGTCAGATAATACTTGCCATCGCGAATACCAAATTCTGGCTCCAGCCATTCAGGACGCGCCGCGTCATCACCTGCTTGTGCCAGCATCGCGGCAACATTGCCCAGTTCCCATGCCTGAGAAATAAGGTTTGCTTTCGCTTCAGCCGGTGTTGGCGCACGACGGATCATTTCGATCACCGGGTCGATATTCGCCAGCGCAATCGCCAGTGCTTCGAGAATATGAGCGCGGTCACGGGCTTTACGCAGTTCGAAAATTGTTCTGCGGGTGACAACTTCACGGCGGTGGCTGACAAAGGCGGAAAGAATGTCTTTCAGGTTAAGTAATTTAGGCTGACCCTGATGCAGGGCAACCATGTTGATGCCGAACGAAACCTGTAGCTGGGTCAGTGAATACAGGTTATTCAGAACCACTTCACCGACCGCATCGCGTTTCACTTCGATAACGATGCGCATACCGTCTTTATCGGATTCGTCGCGTAATGCACTGATCCCTTCAACACGCTTTTCTTTCACCAACTCAGCGATTTTTTCGATCAGACGTGCTTTGTTTACCTGATAAGGGATTTCATTGACGATAATGGTTTCGCGGCCATTTTTCTCATCAGTTTCGATTTCTGCACGGGCACGGATATAAATTTTACCGCGACCGGTACGATAGGCTTCCTGAATGCCACGGCGCCCGTTAATAATGGCTGCCGTCGGGAAATCCGGACCCGGAATGTACTCCATCAGGCCTTCAATGCTGATGTTTTCATCATCAATATAGGCCAGACAGCCATCAATGACCTCAGAGAGGTTATGAGGCGGAATGTTGGTTGCCATACCGACCGCAATGCCTGATGAGCCATTCACCAGTAAGTTGGGAATACGGGTTGGCATGACATCAGGAATTTGCTCTGTGCCATCATAGTTAGGCACAAAATTGACAGTCTCTTTTTCCAGATCAGCCAGTAATTCATGGGCTATTTTCGCCATGCGTACTTCGGTATAACGCATCGCAGCCGCAGAATCGCCATCGACTGACCCAAAGTTACCCTGACCGTCAACCAGCATATAACGCATGGAGAAGGGCTGTGCCAGACGTACAATCGTGTCATAGACAGCAGTGTCGCCGTGTGGGTGGTATTTACCAATCACATCACCAACAACGCGGGCAGATTTCTTATAGGGTTTGTTCCAATCATTTCCCAATACATTCATCGCAAAAAGTACACGGCGATGTACTGGCTTCAGTCCGTCCCGAACATCTGGCAGTGCGCGTCCAACAATGACGGACATCGCATAATCCAGATAGGAGCTTTTCAGCTCTTCTTCGATATTGACCGGGGTGATTTCTCTGGCAATGTCGCTCATGGAGCCACTGTCCCTCATACTCCGAATTCAAAGGCTTAGATTATACCACAAATTGGTAGTTTTATAAAAACCCGATGCGGGTATTTCAAGATTAAGGGGTGTATAATGGTTTTTTGTCACACATCCCTATAATACTGTTACATTTTCTGTGAATCAGTTTTCTGTGATCCAGTTTGCTGTGAAGCAGTTCCCAGGAGCGATATTGCTGATGAACGCCAAAACCCCCGATTCACATTTTCCATTATTTCAGGATCAGTTACGTACTGATTCTCAACCACATACCCGTGAGCAGTCACACACCAATGTGGATCAGCATGAAATCGAGAAATTTGAAGCCATCGCTTCCCGGTGGTGGGATCTTGACGGTGAATTTAAGCCGTTGCATCGTATTAACCCATTGCGTTTGAACTATATCCTGCAACGAGCAGAAGGTCTTTTCGGCAAAAAAGTGCTGGATGTCGGCTGTGGCGGCGGGATTTTGTCCGAAAGTATGGGGCGTGAAGGCGCGGATGTCACCGGTCTGGATATGGGGTTTGAGCCTTTGCAAGTTGCCCGGTTACATGCACTGGAATCCGGTATGGCGGTCAATTATGTGCAGGAAACGGTAGAGAGCCATGCGGAACAGCATCCACACGCCTATGATGTGGTGACCTGCATGGAAATGCTGGAACACGTACCGAACCCGGAATCGGTCATCCACGCCTGTGCCCGGCTGGTTAAACCCGGTGGCCATGTGTTCTTTTCAACCATCAATCGCAACCGGAAGGCTTGGCTAATGGCGGTCGTCGGGGCTGAATATATTTTGAATATGGTGCCGAAGGGAACGCACGATGCGAAAAAATTTATTCGCCCCTCTGAATTAATTAGCTGGATTGATAAGACGGCTTTGCGCGATCAACATATGATTGGTTTACATTACAATCCGTTAACAGATAAATTTCGTCTTGGAAACAATGTAGATGTGAACTATATGCTACACACTCAATCAGTCTTGCTGAAGTAATTTTAGGGATTAATAAAGCACCAACTAGATATTATTTTTAAGTTTTTATTCTTGCTGTTTTGCCGATGATCTTCTGAAAGTAACATCAAGTAACTACGCAGGTTATCGGCTTTTTCAAAAAATTAATCCTCAAGTTATCCACAAAACTACCCGATCTTGTACACTTGATAAAAACCGGAATTAACATTATCTTGTTATTACAGTTTTAACTACCCCCTATATATTGTGTTTCCGAATATTTCATTGCAACTCTCTCCCAACAGGATTTCAGTCTTTTTGGGGCTTTGCCTTGGGATATTGGCTGTCAAGTGCCAGGAAAAACAATTCAAGGTGAGATACGAAAAAAAGGTGTATTCCCTCATGAACCAGAGCCTGCTAGTAACCAAGCGTGATGGACATAAAGAACAGATTGATCTTGATAAAATTCACCGGGTTGTTACCTGGGCTGCCGAAGGTCTGAAAAATGTTTCGGTATCACAAGTAGAACTGCGTTCTCAGATTCAATTTTATGATGGCATTAAAACCTCTGACATCCACGAAACCATGATCAAGGCCGCGGCCGATCTGATTTCAGGTGATGCGCCTGATTATCAGTATCTGGCAGCGCGTTTAGCCATCTTTAACCTGCGTAAAAAGGCATACGGCCAATTTGAGCCACCCGCATTATACGACCATGTTGTGCATATGGTTAATTTGGGCAAGTATGACAAGCATTTGCTGGAAGACTACTCCAAAGAAGAGTTTGAGCAAATGAACGGTTTTGTTAACCATTTGCGCGATATGGATTTTTCCTACGCAGCGGTGAAACAGCTTGAAGGGAAATATCTGGTACAAAACCGTGTCACCGGTGAAATTTATGAGAGTGCCCAGTTCCTGTATGTTCTGGTTGCAGCGTGCCTGTTTTCCACTTATCCGAAAGAGACACGTCTGGATTACATTCGTCGTTTTTACGATGCGGTTTCTACGTTTAAAATTTCGCTGCCAACGCCAATCATGGCGGGGGTTCGTACACCAACTCGCCAGTTCAGTTCCTGTGTACTGATCGAATGCGGCGATAGCCTTGACTCCATCAATGCTACATCCAGCGCCATTGTCAAATATGTCTCGCAACGCGCAGGTATTGGCGTCAACGCCGGTCGCATCCGCGCATTGGGCAGCCCTATCCGTGGTGGTGAGGCGTTCCATACCGGCTGTATTCCGTTCTACAAACACTTCCAGACAGCAGTTAAATCCTGCTCTCAAGGCGGCGTTCGCGGTGGGGCAGCCACCCTGTTTTATCCGCTGTGGCATCTGGAAGTCGAAAGCTTGTTGGTGCTGAAAAACAACCGTGGTGTTGAAGGTAACCGTGTTCGTCATATGGACTACGGTGTGCAGATCAACAAACTCATGTACGAGCGCTTGATCAAAGGGCAGGAAATCACCCTGTTCAGCCCGTCTGACGTACCGGGTCTGTATGATGCCTTCTTTGCTGATCAGGATGAGTTTGAACGCCTGTATACGCTGTATGAAAATGACAGCACGATCCGTAAAGAACGCCTGAAAGCGGTCGATCTGTTCTCATTGATGATGCAGGAACGTGCTTCAACCGGGCGTATTTATATCCAGAACGTGGATCACTGTAACACTCACAGTCCGTTTGATCCGGCCATTGCGCCAGTTCGCCAGTCGAACCTGTGTCTGGAAATTGCCCTGCCGACGAAACCGTTGAGCAATATTAACGATGAAAATGGTGAAATTGCGCTGTGTACATTATCGGCTTTCAACCTTGGTGCCATCGAAAATCTGGCAGAGCTGGAAGGGTTGGCTGATTTAGCCGTACGCGCACTGGATTCTCTGCTGGATTATCAGGATTACCCGATTATTGCGGCTAAACAGGGTTCAATGGGACGCCGTACATTAGGTATTGGTGTGATTAACTTCGCTTACTATCTGGCGAAACACGGTGTGCGTTATTCGGATGGCAGCGCGAACGGCCTGACTCACAAAACCTTTGAAGCCATTCAGTATTACCTGCTGAAAGCCTCCAATCAGCTGGCGAAAGAGCAGGGAGCCTGTCCGTGGTTTGCTGAAACGACTTATTCACAGGGTATTCTGCCGATTGATACCTATAAGAAATCACTGGATTCATTAACCCATGAGCCGCTGCATATGGACTGGGAAGCGCTGCGTAGTGATATCCTGCAATATGGCCTGCGGAACTCAACGTTATCAGCACTGATGCCGTCGGAAACGTCTTCGCAGATTTCCAATGCAACCAATGGCATCGAGCCACCGCGCGGCTATGTCAGTATCAAGGCATCAAAAGATGGCATCCTGCGTCAGGTTGTACCGGAATATGAGCGCCTGAAACGGTCTTATGAATTACTGTGGCAAATGCCGAGCATTGATGGTTATCTGCAATTGGTCGGAATTATGCAGAAGTTTATCGATCAATCCATTTCTGCCAACACAAACTATGATCCGGCGCGTTTCCCTAACGGCAAAGTTCCGATGAACCAATTGCTGAAAGATTTACTGCTCGCTTACAAATATGGTGTAAAAACATTGTATTACCACAACACCCGTGACGGTGCGGAAGATGTACAGGATGATTTGGAAGAAGTGATTGAATCAACTGATTCCGATTGTGAAGGCGGCGCGTGTAAAATTTAATTTGAGAAAACCATGTCTTATACCACTTTTTCGCAAGTAAAAAATAACCAGTTACAGGAGCCGATGTTTTTCGGCCAACCTGTGAACGTAGCGCGTTTTGATCAGCAGAAGTATCCGATTTTTGAAAAGCTGATCGAAAAACAACTTTCATTTTTCTGGCGTCCGGAAGAAGTTGATGTTGCCCGTGACCGCATCGACTACAACAGTCTGCCTGATCATGAAAAACATATTTTTATCAGTAACCTGAAATATCAGACACTGCTGGATTCTATTCAGGGGCGCAGCCCGAACGTGGCGTTCCTGCCACTGATTTCGATACCGGAATTAGAAACATGGGTTGAAACTTGGTCGTTTTCAGAGACCATTCATTCGCGTTCTTATACGCATATTATTCGTAATATCGTCAATGATCCTGCGGTGGTCTTCGACGATATCGTCGAAAATGAACAGATCCTGAAACGTGCGAAAGACATTTCGACGTATTACGACGATCTGATTGCAATGACCAGCTATTACCATCAATTAGGCGAAGGTACGCATAATGTAGCCGGTAAAGAAATTACCGTCAGCCTGCGCGAATTGAAAAAACAGTTGTACCTGTGCCTGATGAGTGTCAACGCGCTGGAAGCCATTCGTTTTTACGTGAGTTTTGCCTGTTCATTTGCCTTTGCTGAACGTGAATTAATGGAAGGTAACGCAAAAATCATCAAATTGATCGCCCGTGATGAAGCGTTACATCTGACAGGCACTCAGCATATGCTGAACCTGTTGCGTTCTGGTCAGGATGATCCTGAAATGGCCGATATTGCCCAAGAGTGTGAGCAGCAGTGCTATGACCTGTTTGTGCAGGCGGCTGAGCAAGAGAAAGAGTGGGCTGAATACCTGTTCAAAGAAGGCTCTATGATTGGGCTGAACAAAGATATTCTGTGTCAGTATGTTGAATATATTACCAATATTCGCATGCAGGCGGTGGGCTTGAAACTGCCATTCGAAACACGTTCTAATCCTATTCCGTGGATCAATTCGTGGCTGGTTTCTGATAACGTTCAGGTGGCTCCGCAGGAAGTTGAAGTCAGCTCTTATTTGGTCGGTCAGATTGATTCGGAAGTGAATTCTGAAGATCTCAGCGGGTTTGAGCTTTAACATGGCTGATTACAAAGTTACCCTGCCGTCAAGGCAGGGGCTATGTGTCCATTATTCTTCCAGTGATCACAGTAATTTGCTGGAAGCATTAGAACAGGGCAAGGTTCAAATTGAATACCAATGCCGTGAGGGATATTGTGGCTCCTGCCGGGTTCGATTAACGAAAGGAAAAGTAGGGTATCCTTGTAAACCATTGGCCTTTGTTAATGAGGGTGAAATTCTGCCTTGTAGCTGTTATCCGCTTTCTGATATCGAAATTGAGGCATAATTTTCCTGCCACTGTTTATATACCAATCCTTGAAAGACGGCGGGTATATCCATTTATTATCTCTTCTAACCTTGCAATATTAATATTATTTTTCTTGGTGAGCATATTTAATCAGTTGTTGAAAAAATAGCAGGGGAATAAATAATTATGTATAAAATTGATTGTAATTCATACCGTTCAATCAAAGCGTTTAATCGGCGTCCTCGGTTTTTAGTTATACATTATACTGCGTTGAATTTCGAAAAATCGATTAAGGCATTAACCGGAGAGAATGTCAGCGTTCATTATTTAATCCCTAATCCTGATGATCAAACCTATCATGCCGCCGGTTTTGAAGAAATACGTATATTTAATCTGGTAGACGAACATGAAAGGGCATGGCATGCGGGAGTCAGTCACTGGTCAGGGCGCAGTAACCTGAATGATACCTCGATTGGGATTGAAATTGTCAATGAGGCCAGTGATGACAGTGGCGTCATGACTTTCCCACCGTATCATTCGGAACAGATTAATGCAGTCAAAGAATTAGCCATAAATATACTGCAACGATATCCGGATATGACACCGACTCATATTATCGGTCATTCAGATATAGCGCCGGGTAGAAAAAGTGATCCGGGGCCGATTTTTCCGTGGAAGGAATTATATGACGCAGGCATTGGGGCATGGTATGACGAAGAAACTAAACAACAATATATTGAAAATTTTGCGCAACATTACCCTGCAAGAGACGCGATTTTAGGCAAATTCAAACAATACGGTTATGATATTTCTGCTGCAAATGAAATGAATGGCTATCGAGATTTAATTAAAGCATTCCAGATGCATTTTCGGCCGGAAAATTATAATGGAGAGCCAGATATAGAGACCATTGCAATTATCTATGCTTTAGTTGATAAATATTTCCACAATAGATAATTATTAATACTGCAATTTTTCTCTTATCTTTACTGTATTTCTATATTCAGACACTTTCTAAAATAAACCAGTTCCCATATGGAAGCTGGTTTATTTTTATGTTGGCGTTGTCTTTATATAAATACTTTTACATAAAACGTTTTGCTGATAAGCGAATAACAACACCATGTAAATTAGAGAAGAAAGATTTCACAGATTTCATGATGATTCCTTTGAATGTTATAAATTGTGATGTACTTCACGAAAATCTAAATTATGGCTGGCATTTTATGCTCAAATAGAAAAGAGTCAAGGGATTTATTTAATTATTTTTTAAAACTTAAAATATTTTTTAAGTTCAATATAACATGCTGAATTTAATGATTTTATTTTAAAATATACGCATTTGGTTATTTGCGGGATTATCACGAAATTGCAGCAAACTGTCTATACTTTATCCATAAGTTGTAAACCTTAACCTGATAGTGAAGCGGGTAATTGGAGAAGACTTATGGAAATCAGTGAAAACGGCATCAACGCAATAAAAAACTATGAAGGATTGAGGCTAAAAGCCTACCCTGACCCAGCCACCGGAGCTGAACCGTGGACAATTGGCTACGGGCATACAAAAGGTGTTGTGTCCGGGCAAGTGATCACACAACAGCAAGCAAATGCCTTTTTGCATGAGGATTTGGCTCCTATTTATGCTGTATTACAACAATATGTAACGGTTTCTTTGACGCAAGGGCAATTTGATGCCCTGTGTTCGTTTATTTTTAATGTGGGAATTGGCAATTTTTTGCATTCAACTTTATTAAAGAAATTGAATAAAGATGATATTCAGGGAGCAGCACAGGAATTTTTAAAGTGGGATCGCGCCGCAGGTAAAGAAATGCCCGCTTTACGTGCCCGTAGAAAATCTGAACAAAGAATGTTTTTGGCATAAATTATCTCAAGAATATCAAACCTCACTGTATATCCACAGAAACACAGATAAACGTATTTTTATAAAACATTGTGGTTGGCGTGAGCGAGTGCAGCCAACAAAGAGGCAGTCTGAAAGATGACGGGTAGAAATGTGCTGGCGAATAACCAGCACATAATTTATCTATTATTTCATATCAGCATCAATAACTTGATAGAACGCATTAGGCGTATCATCTATTGTCCAAACGCCAAGGATCACATGATAGCCTGAACGTTCTGGAACATCACAAGTGATATTCACTTCTTGCTCAGGGCGTTTTCCATGATCTTCCTGCGTACAGAAAGGCGTCAGATCAAATTGTGAACGTGCGAGGGGTTTATTAGGATCCCAATCGGGTTTAGTGATATAAAATTGCCATGAAGTCGTGCTATGGCGTGCAGTCAAATACCATTTAAACGTATTTTTACCTTTATTGACCGGAACATGATGCCAGCGATTTGGGCTTTGCTCATTGAGTTGTTTGAACTGCCCGACACCGGCGCTGGCAATATTACCATCAGCTGGCCCTGCTGCCGGAAAACCTTTCAGACCTTCAACAGATTGAGGTTCATACATGACAGGCCCACAATCTTTATTGACACCTTTTTTACACAAAAGCGCCCGGCTTGGCGGATTATCGATATACCCATGACGGCTTGGGGATTCAGCATTAGCGAGTAATGGCGCTGTACATATGGCTGTTAATCCCAATAAAAATAAAGATTTTTTAATATTCACGATGAATTTCCTATTCCTTCGTACTTGATTATCAGGTAAGTAACTTTACTGATGATTATTAACTTACTTTTAAGAAGCCAATTAATCTTACACAGTAAACCCGTATAAATGTTTATGATAAAATTACCCAGTTATAAATACTTAATTTATGACAGATGTCTGACAGAAAGGAAAATTAATTTATTTTCAGCGGGTTAATTTTATGCTGGAAAGATATTGGTAGGCTTGTAACATATTTAAATGCCAAAAAAAACCTCCCTGAATAGGGAGGGAAAACGCGAAATAAAAAGCAAATGAGTATGTGTATAAACAAGTTAAGACGTTAATACACCAAGACAAATTAAAACAAAAAAACAGATCATGCAATAAACAGATGTTAAATAACTGGCGTTATTTTTTTAGATTGAAATTTTATTTTTAATATTTATGTCAGGTGTGTGATAGTATCGAATTAATTATAATAAATTACTCTTGGTCATTTAATTTGTTACAGTTTCAGAGTGGTTTTTATTATTATATGGCTTGAGCTTGCATGATATTTTTAATTATTAGTGATCCGATAAAGATCACTAATAAAGTAGGAAATTATAATTTGTAAAACAGCTACTTGTCTGTTAAATCAATGGCTGGATCATCAGGTGTATTTATTTCATTTATACGATTGTGTAGTCCAAAATCGTTTTTATCATTTTCCATTGAGAATAGATCGTAATTTTTTTCAATTTGATGATTTTCAATGCCAATCCAATTGGCAATACCATCAACCAACATTAATCCAGATTTAAATGCTTTGTATTGTTTATGCTCAGTATCATCACTGGATACTTTTAATAATGGAATATTATAATGTCTTTTACTGGTATTGGCATTATTAAATAAGATTTGTCCATTACTTTCATTATGGGATAACCCATGATCGGAAAAATATATCATAGAATAACTTCTTCCTGAGGATATATAATTCTTAGATAAAATATTGTTGATGTTTTTTAATACATCATCAGTTTTTTTAATCGAAGATACATAACATGATAAATAATCATATTTCTTATTTTTTACTTGGATAATTCTTTGATAGTCTTCTATACGCGTGCAAGCATTGGGGTGAGAGCCATATAAGTGAATAACAAAAAAACGTTTGCCTTTAGTAGTATTATTTAACGATTTTTTGAATTCATCTAATAATAAAAAATCGCTACTATTTTTGGAAGAATAATCTCCTGATTTTAAGAAAAATTTATGATCGCTTTTCTTTGCTATTGCTGAAATTGGCGTATCATAATAACCTAAATAGCCCTGATTAGATAGCCAATAAGTTTCAATCCCGGCAGATTTTATTAAATCAATTAATCCAAGTTGATAATTGGGTTGCCAATTTTTTTTATCCGATTTAGTTAACATGAGCCTTAAAGAAGCAACAGTATTTGTTCCTCCGCTAGTAAAACCATCAATGATTACTCCTGGCGTGCTATCCATAAATGGAGTATTTGAAATAGGGTAACCATAGACATGATGATAATCACGCCGAGCACTTTCACCAATAATTAATATATAATCATCATAGTGTGGTTGAGTGAGTGATAACGTACTACTTCCCCAAGAACTTTTAATATCTAAGGAATTTAGTTTTTCTAATTCATTTTTAACTTCAATCGAAGATTGATATATATTTTTGAAAAAACCAAAAGGTTTTTGAGGTAATAGAGCTAAGATAATAGCTAAACATATAAAAGTTTTATTTCTATGATAATAAACTTTAAATTTTTTTGATAAAAATCTAAATAAGAACACAAGAAATATAATTAAAAACGGATATAGCCAATTTTTATATGGTATTTGACTGATGAACTCATTACTTTCTTGAATGTCAGTGGCAAAAAAAGATATTAAGTATTGATATGATAAATTACCAAATGTCATTCCGATGGGGGAATATATAGAATATATAGTAGCTATGGGGATAGCAATAAAGTAAAATGCTTTTTTAGATGAATTTAATATGGAAAACAGTAATGTTAAAAGAAATATATCGCGCTCAGATGAACTAACGGCAGCACTTTTTAACATGATTTTTGAAGCTATGAATATAACGATAAGTGGTAATATAGCTTTTGTGAAAGTTATACTGATAACACACAATTTAGCTTTCAGGTGTTGAAAATTAATTCTTGACATAAATTTCTATTCTTTTTTTGTTGAAACTAACATTATGGACATTTTTTCAAATTGATTTTATTGGTTATGCTAATTATGTTTAATTACCTTTCTGATTGATCGTAGTTATAAAAGTTTATCTCCTATCATTTAAAGTCACTTTAAATTCTTTGGATATATAGAATACGGTGATAATAATACCATTAAATCACTAATTTTTAAATACATAACACTTTCATTTTTAACCTATAATTAGAAAAATTCTATTATAATGTATATTTATTGTCTTGCTTTTTATTTAGCGTAGTTTAGTTTCTTAAAGCATACATCGTCACTAAAATAAAATTAATTTTTTAATTATGTGATTCATCTCAAATATTCAGCCAGTTGATAATGAAATATATAATCTCATAGCCACTGACTGATATTTTCTCTTTAAGGTAATTGGGTGATTATAGCATCTACAACAACACCCAGAATATGGATATTATCGTCGAGCGGGATCATCTTATATTGTGGATTTAGTGGCTTGAGATAATGATGATAACCCTCTTTAATCAATTGCCTGAAAATGGGTTCTTTTTCTCCATCAAGTATTGCAACCACAAATTTCCCAGAGACAGGCTTTACAGTAGGATCAATCAGGATAATCATTCCTTGTGGGACACTTATTAAGCCATTGGGTGAAGTCATTGAATCGTTTTTTACGGCTATCCAAAAAGCACGAGGTGAACACGTAACACCAATAGAAGCCCCGTATCGCTGAGCATGATGGTAATATGAGGCAAACTCTTCACTTCCACTTCCTGTTTCTATTCCGCTGAGCAAAGGGTATTGTTTATTGGGAGCCGCATCGTTAATCAAGACCGCGTTTTTGCCAAAAACAGCAGTCAATAGCTCCCTCGCTTCTGTGTCCAACGATGGGCTGAAATCGGCAATTGTAACCTCTAATTTGTTAGCAAACTTACGCGCAACCTCCAAATTGAGAGCATTTATGCCGTTGAGGTAATGCGAAATAGCCGCTGAAGTCATACCGAATTCTTCCGCCAATTTTTCATGAGTAATACCAAGCTGCTTTTTCTTTGACTCATAAATGTCTTTTAAGCGCTTGGTATCTGCGAGTTGTTCTGGTGTGAGTGTCTTTTTCATTGGCGCATTTTAATACCAACGCTAATAAAATAGTAAATACTCTAGGTATTGAAAATATCAGTACTTTAGGTATCATTTAGAAAATATCGGAGGTTAAAATGGAAAAGATCTTATTAGCAGAATATGTAAAACAAAATGGTCAAGTAAAAGCCGCCAATTTAGTTGGTGTTCATCAAACAGCTATTAGCAAGGCTTTAAAAGCGGGAAGAAATATAGTTTTGATTCGTCAGGAAGATGGAAGTTATAAAGCAGAAGAGTGGCGTCCATTTCCCAGCCAAAAACAAAATATATAATAGAAAAAATAAGTAATAGAAATAAGGATGACAAATTATTGATTATATTTAATTGTATCGATATTTTTATTTTAAACTAAGTTGTGTATATTGTTGTGGAGGAAATATGGCCTGTCACTTTCGTCATTATATTAGTGGAATTGGGAGTATTTTTGATATTATGCCCGCAAATGATTATCAACGAATTTTAGATTATCAGGATGATTGGAAAAACCCGAAAGAATCGGGTTATCTTGATCCGCTTCCTTCGCTCGATGTTTTGAAAGGATATGAATCTATTTCATCTGGTAGTACAGAAAGAATATTATTATGCCGAGAAAAAGAGCAAAAGTTTCGTTATGACAATCAGAAACTGGCCCTTGAAGGTATGATAAAAAAAGACAAACGCGGGCAATGGATGGGTTTTTCCATTGCGATGTTTATTTTAATGATTGCGACGTTTTTTGCCTTCAGGGGTGAAATGGTGTTTGCAGGCATGCTAATTACCATTGATCTGATCGGATTGGCAACTGTGTTTGTTATTGGCAGAAAGCCAGTGAGTCAGTGAGCTTGTAATAAGGCTGGAAAACTTTATCATTAATCTTTCCTATAAACTAAGATTGTAACTTATTAAGGCACATTATATGACTCAACTGATAATAAACAATTTAGATCTGTTTTCTGATAAAAAAGTGATTATTGTTCACGGTTATACTGCTTCACCTTCAGATAATTGGTTTCCTTGGTTAAAAGAAGTACTGACTGAACAAGGTGCAGACGTTATTGTGCCGGAAATGCCTGATTCGTCATCACCAACACCGGAAGCGTGGGCCAAAAAATTAATGGAAGTTGTCCCCAAGGCAGACAAAAATACAATTTTTGTCGGTCATAGCCTTGGCTGTGTGGTATTACTCCGGCATTTAGAGGCAATATGTACAACAACCAATCAAATCGGTGGTTATACCTTAGTTTCAGGATGTGATACTGCGCAGGTTACGCTACCCGAATTAGATATTTTCATGTCCCCGGCATTGGATTATGTATTTTTACGTAATATAACAGAGCATCGAATTTCCATTATTTCTTCCAATGATGAGATTGTTTCTCCTCAATCCTCGCACGAGCTTGCCAATTCATTGCAAACAGAAATTATTAATATTGAGAATGCAGGCCATTTTCTGGATCGGGATGGTTTTACTCGCCTGCCTCCGGTTTATGAGGCATTGAAATCTTTCGTATCATAGTAAATTTTGCCCTATGGATTGAGAGCAGCCAATAAAGAGGCAGCTTGAAAGACGACGGGCAATCAGCATGAAATCCGTAGCGGATGTAATAATATCGGCATAATATGAGCGCCATTCATATTACGTTGAGTACAAACCATGATTATTTCCGCTTCAACTGATTACCGGGCTGCGGCGCAGTCTAAATTACCGCCTTTCTTATTCCACTATATTGATGGTGGGGCCTATGCAGAGCATACCCTTAAACGCAATACCGCAGATTTATCTGATATAGAACTGCGTCAGCGTGTATTGAACGACATGTCTGAGTTGAGTCTGGAAACCCAGTTGTTCGGTGAAAAAATGGCAATGCCTGTCGCGCTGGCTCCTGTCGGTTTAAGTGGCATGTATGCCCGCCGTGGGGAAGTTCAGGCTGCACGGGCTGCGGCCAAAAAAGGTATTCCGTTAACGTTATCAACCGTATCGGTCTGTCCGATTGAAGAAGTCGCTGCTGCCATTGATCGGCCAATTTGGTTTCAGCTTTATGTGCTGAAAGATCGCGGATTTATGCGCAATGTTTTGGAGAGAGCACAAGCCGCCGGTGTTAAAAATCTTGTATTTACCGTTGATATGCCGGTTCCCGGCGCCCGCTACCGTGATGCACATTCCGGTATGAGCGGCCCAAATGCATCTGTACGACGGGTTTTACAGGCAATGACGCATCCGCAATGGGCGTGGGATGTCGGGTTAATGGGTAAACCGCATGATCTCGGTAACATATCCAAATATCGCGGCACGCCGACGAAGCTGGAAGATTATATCGGTTGGCTGGGAAATAATTTTGATCCGTCCATTTCATGGAAAGATCTGGAGTGGATCCGTGATTTCTGGAAAGGGCCAATGATCATTAAGGGGATACTCGACCCCGAAGATGCGAAAGATGCGGTCCGTTTTGGCGCTGATGGTATTGTCGTCTCCAATCACGGCGGGCGTCAGCTGGATGGCGTGCTTTCTACTGCCAGAGCCTTACCCGCTATTGCGGACGCGGTTAAAAGCGACATCACGATTTTAGCGGATTCAGGTATTCGTACCGGGCTGGATGTTGTCAGAATGCTGGCTTTGGGCGCTGATAGTGTCCTGTTAGGACGGGCTTTTGCGTATGCTCTGGCTGCCGCCGGCGAAGCGGGTGTTGCCAATTTGCTGGATCTGATCGATAAAGAGATGCGTGTTGCAATGACATTAACAGGCGCAAAATCTATCGCTGACATTAATTCAGGTTTGTTGGTCGCCAAATAAATTATTTCGACTCTAACTGATAGCCAGCAAATAATTCTGCTGGCTATCAGTTATCAGGTTCCGATAGGGCGATTTGAATTTATATCATTATTTGCCCATGAGAAAAGAGTTTGGCTTTGCCGGTTAAATAAACACGTTTTTCCTGAAGCTCACATAATATATCGCCACCCCGTGCAGATAATTGACGGGCATGGAGTACGGATTTATTGAGTTTTTCCTGCCAGAAAGGAGCCAGTACACAGTGCGCTGAACCTGTAACAGGATCTTCATTAACGCCTTTCGCTGGAGCAAAATAGCGTGAAACAAAATCAACAGATGAATCGCCGGGCGCGGTAATCGTAAAGCCGGGCAAAGGCAGGGCGGCGATTTTATCGAAATTAGGCTGGGCATGGCGAACTTGTTCGGCACTTTCCAGTACGCAGAGATAACGGTCGTGGGAGGCAAACGCGGCTTTGATTTCTTGCCCCAGCGCATCCTGCATAACTGCCAGTAGCGCGTTCTCTTCATGATAATCCGCAGCAGGAAGATCTAATGTGTAAACACCATCCTAATGAGTAACATAAAGTTCCCCTGAACGTGTTTTGAATGTGATTGGGTTCTTGGGATAAGCGCAATGT
This sequence comes from Enterobacteriaceae bacterium, assembly GCA_031253755.1. Taxonomy (GTDB): domain Bacteria; phylum Pseudomonadota; class Gammaproteobacteria; order Enterobacterales; family Enterobacteriaceae; genus Xenorhabdus. Next base: position 3,455 of record JAIRVT010000071.1, on the reverse strand, counting down.
TCGGTAAGGACGAACGCCGTTGCCAGCGTGGCATGTCCACATAAATTGACTTCAATTTTGGGCGTAAACCAGCGAAGGTGATCACCGACTAAAAAAGCCGTTTCGGGAAGATTGATTTCCGCTGCGATAGCCGTCAACGTTTCATCGGCTAACCATTCATTTAACAAAACCACCGCAGCAGGATTACCGGAAAAGTTTTTTTCTGTAAAAGCATCAACATGATAGACAGGATAGGTATTCATTGTAAGCTCACGTTATACATCGATTAAGCATTAAAAAATCTTACCTAGCATGTTGAAACCACTTTTGTTTGTAAAGGAATATTTATTGTTAATAGTGGAATATATCCGTTGCTTTTCAATATGGGCCAAACTGTAGGCGGTCATTCAAAAAAATGACCGTTTGAACGTTTATCGATAATAATAACTAATGATTATCATCATCATCGTTATATAAAGAAGGCATACCTTCAGGGCGGGTTTTAAAACGACGATGCAGCCACATGTACTGTTCCGGCGCCTGCATAATTTCCTGCTCGATGACTTTATTCATGAAAGTGGCTGCTTCAATTTCATCTTTCTCAGGAAAATTCTCCACAGCGGGCTGGATAATCAACTCATAACCTTTTCCATTCGGCAGCCTGCGTGGAGTAAAGGGAAGTAATGCGGGATGGGATAAGCGCACCAGAATGGACGTGCCGGTGGTTGTTGCTGCGTGTTCAACCGCAAATAATGGGGCGAATACACTTTTACGCGGGCCATAATCATGATCGGGTGCGTACCAGACAATTTCGCCATTCTTCAGGCAACGGATCATGCCCTTGAGATCTTTTCGGTCCAGCATGTATTTATTGGAACGCAGGCGTCCCCATGTTTGTAGCCAATCCATCACCGGATTATCATTGGGCCGATAAACACCGATGCCGGGATTCAGCATACCAAAAATACGGGCACCCAGTTCCAGTGTCAGAAAGTGAATTCCGATGACAATAATGCCTTGACCGGTAGATTGCACTTTCTGGATATGTTCCCGTCCGGTGACCTTAAACCAGTGCTCGACCCGCCAATCCGGCCAAAACCAAGCCATACCGGTTTCAAACAATCCCATGCCAACAGATTCAAAATTTTTGACCAGCCATTGATGGCGCTCTTCGGGAGGCATATCGGGAAAACAAAGGATCAAATTACGTTCAGCAATTTTGGCGCGTTTTTTTAAAAAGCGCTGAGAAAGCCGCCCAAGCCGGGTTCCTAGCCAATAAATCACCGGGTAAGGAAGCAAAACCAATAAATAGAGAATGCCGATACCCAGCCAAGTCAGCCAGTAGCGAGGATGTAACAACGAACGATGAAAAGAAGGTACTTGTATCATGTGTCTTCAATCTAGCGATAGAAAACCTATTTCATAAGGTTTTAAGAGTAACGAGGGCAGTATTGTGACATTTTTTGCCGGAATATCGAAATAGCTGGGCACTAAATGATTAACAATAAAAATGTCAGGGTCACAAATGATGATACTCGTTGTTTTATTTTATAAGAAATCTCACGGGTGGATTCCTGTATGGTGGCACAGGAATCTGGAACATCTCACAAATCTGCTATTCTGATTAATACTTTCCATTTACTCTCGATGGTAAGGAGTCAGCATGTGTACCCGTGCCTTTATGAATATGTACCCAAAGTATATGGTCAGCGCCCGCACGTTAGATTTCTTCAGTCCTGCTGATCCGTCGCTGGTTATCACGCCCCGTGGTGTCACGCATAACGGCGGTGATGCGGATAATGTCGCCCGCTGGAAAACGCAATACGGCAGCGTGGTGATTTATGCCAATGGTGTATTTCCGATGGACGGCATGAATGAAAAAGGATTGGTCGCTCATACGCTGTTTTATATGAATGGAAAACAGCAGCAACAGGATAATCAGGATAAACCGATTATCGAAAGCCGGGCTTGGGTCAGTTACATTTTAGATAACTGCGCCTCGGTCGCTCAGGCGGTCAGCGCAATCAGCCATGATGTCAGGCTGGTCGCGGCTCATATGCCCATCGATTATGCTTCCGATACCAAACACATCGCCATTGAAGATGTGAGCGGCGATTCAGCCATCATCGAAATAGATAATGGTAAGGTGCATATCTATCATGACAAAAGCTATCGCGTGATGACTAACCCGCCGTCATACGATCGGCAACTGAAGAATCTGGCGAAATATCACAATGCCAAGCGCCGTGAACTTCCCGGTGGTCTGGGCGCTGCTGAGCGTCTGGTGCGCGCCAGCTTTTATCTGAAACACCTTCCCCAACCGGACAACAAACATCAGGCGCAGGGATTTATATTATCGGTTGTCAACAATGTCGCTTATCCGATGGGCACGCCGGCAGAACCTGAAGAACAGCACGTTACCGATATGTACATCAAATACAGCAAGCACCCCGAACAGAACAAAGGCGTGGGAACTTACTGGACTGCCATTGCCGACCTCAGCCACGGCGAATATCACTTCAAATCCACCTTTGCCGCTTCACAGGTCTGGGTTTCTCTGCACGCTATTGATTTTAGCCAAGGGCAGCCGATACGGCAGATCCCACACCTGAATGATTACGCGCAGGCTGGTTGGGAAGGCGATATTCTCGCTCAGTCTGAGGAAATGGTTCGGGAAAAATGATCGCCAGATAAACTGAATCAGGAGGCAATGAGTATGAGGCAAACTCCGGCGCCGGTGTGGGATACAAGGCGAAAAGAAAAACTGATGTGGCACCCTAATTTTGGTCACCATGCCACCGGGGATTTTTTTCTGAATGTCGGCGGGAAAACCACCATCAAATCGCAGGGGGAAATTACCTTTGAAAGCGTAGCCGGATTTAAAGCTACTGCACCGGAGTTCAGTTTTTCCCAATGATCAAAAACCCCAAAAAAACAGGGATGTTTACTTAATACAGTTATTTTCTCAAATAATTTAATATTTTCATCTTTTTGGAGAGCGTAAAAATCTGTGGGGCATTATCGATAGAATGAGCAATTAAACACATTTTTCATCAGGTTCCCGACCATGCAAATCATCTCTCGGAGTATCAGATTGCTACTTCATTATCAAATAATGTGGGTTAATGAGAATGGATTTCAGGTTCAAGACGATTAGTGCAGGTTGGTTCATTATCATTTAATCTGAGAGACTCCTAATGGGAGTCTCTGAATTCAGAATTGTTATATTCCTGACGTTGTGGGGCGTCTTTGCTATTACGCAGTTACCGCTTAGAATCCCAATTCTATAACTATTTTTTATGGTTTTTCAGAAAAACCCTGAATGGTTATTTTTGCAGCACCACCCTTTAATACATTCATAGTAGATATATGTCCTGTCAGTTTCACTGAGGTTGCATCTGAAATGGCATATTCATAAATTTTTGTTTGTTTACCGTCCATATCTTCGTTAAAAGGAGGAACGACAGTATTACAAA
>JAIRVT010000005.1 GCA_031253755.1 Enterobacteriaceae bacterium | reverse complement strand
CCGCATTTTGCACACTTTCTTCAAGCCAATGTGATACTATAGCCACAGTCTATGTCAGTGAATTTGATAGAATGTTGCTTCGCTTATATCAGGTACTTCTCTACCTTATCCAACCTATTATCTGGTTGCGTTTATTATTACGCAGCCGTAAATCGCCGGCGTACCGTAAACGCTGGGGTGAGCGCTATGGTTTTTGTGCCAGAAAAGTGACTCCGGGTGGTATATTACTCCATTCCGTTTCCGTCGGAGAAACATTAGCGGCGGTTCCTCTCGTCAGGATCCTGCGGCACTATTATCCTTTTCTGCCCATCACTGTCACGACGATGACCCCTACCGGCTCTGAAAGGGTGCTTTCTGCGCTGGGTGCTGATGTTAACCACGTCTATCTGCCGTATGATTTGCCCGGTTCAATGAATCGCTTCCTGAATAATATCAATCCCAAACTGGTCATTATTATGGAAACTGAGCTGTGGCCCAATTTGATCACTCAGTTACACCAACGTGAGATCCCGCTGGTGATTGCCAATGCCCGACTGTCTGCCCGCTCTGCGGCCGGGTATCAAAAAATCAGCAATTTTACTAAAACTATTTTAAACAAAATAACGTTGATTGCTGCACAAAATCAGGAAGATGGCGAACGTTTTATCGAGTTAGGCGTGAAGCGCTCTCAATTGGCGGTGACAGGCAGCCTCAAATTCGATATTTCTGTCACACCGGAATTAGCCGCCAAAGCCGTGACTCTGCGGCGTCAATGGGCCGCTCATCGGCCAGTATGGATTGCAACCAGCACGCATGACGGCGAAGAAACTGTCATATTGGATGCGCATCGCAACTTATTGCAACAACATCCCAGTTTACTGCTGATTTTGGTTCCCCGCCATCCTGAGCGTTTTGCCAAAGCCGAAGAACTGACGCAAAAATCAGGGCTAACGTCAGTATTGCGAAGTTCTGGCACAATACCCGATTCCAATGTTCAGGTGATTATCGGCGATACCATGGGTGAGCTGATGCTGCTGTATGGGATCGCTGATTTGGCTTTTGTCGGCGGCAGCTTAATCGAGCGCGGCGGGCATAATCCGCTGGAAGCCGCGGCTCATGCGATTCCGGTTATGATGGGGCCACATACATTCAATTTTAAGGATATCTGTGCCAAGCTGGATAAAGCCGATGGGCTCATCACGGTTACCGATAGCCAATCGCTGAGTACGGCGGTCAATAGCCTGCTGACAGATGAGGACTACCGTCTTTATTACGGCCGCCATGCCGCTGAAGTCCTTCACGAAAATCAGGGATCACTTCAGCGATTATTAAAACTACTGGAACCCTATCTCCCGCCACGGAGTCATTAATGAGTGCGAAAAAACGTCTATCCGTTGTGATGATTGCCAAAAATGCGGCTGACTTGATTGGTGACTGTTTGTTATCTGTGGATTGGGCAGATGAAATTGTCGTTCTGGACTCTGGCAGCACGGATGCCACCTGTCAAATCGCGGAAAAAATGGGCGCGAAAGTCTACCATCATGTGCAATGGCCCGGTTTTGGTCTTCAACGCCAACTCGCACAATCTTATGCGCGTGGTGATTATGTTTTCATGATTGATACCGATGAACGCGTCACGCCTGAGTTAAAAGCCTCCATTGAACAAGTGCTGGAAAACCCTGACGACCATAAAGTCTATGCCTGCGCACGCCTCAATTTATTTATGAATCGGTTTATGAAACACAGCGGCTGGTATCCTGACAACGTTATTCGCCTCTATTGTCGTGAACGTTATCAATATAACGATAATCTGGTACATGAATCACTGGATACTCAAGGTGCTTCCGTCGTGGCATTACAGGGCGATTTACGCCATCTAACCTGTCGTAATCTTATGGAGTTCCAGCAAAAACAGTTGAATTACGCAAGGGACTGGGCCAAACATCGCTATGCTCAGGGGAAAACAACGCGTTATTTTGCGATTATCAGCCATACACTGGGGGCATTTTTTAAAACATGGCTGTTAAGGGCCGGTTTTCTTGATGGAAAACAAGGTCTCATGTTGGCGATGGTTAATGCGCAATACACGTTCAATAAATATGCAGCGCTCTGGGAACTGACCCAAGCAGAGAGTCAAAAACAATGACCAATTCAATGATTAATTCAATGAAAAGAAAAGCAATTTATCCCGGCACTTTTGATCCCATCACCTACGGTCATCTGGACATTGTGACGCGTGCGGCGAACATGTTTGACCATATTTTGCTTGCTATCGCCAGCAGTGACAGAAAAAACCCGATGTTCAGTCTGGAAGAGCGGGTGGCTTTTGCGCAACAGGTAACCGCCCATTTGGATAATGTCGAAGTGGTGGGTTTTAGTGAGTTGATGGTTAATTTTGCCAAAAAACAGCAGGTGAATGTCTTAATCCGGGGTGTGCGCTCAGTCTCTGATTTTGAATACGAGTGGCAACTCGCCAACATGAACCGGCATTTTATGTCAGAGCTGGAAAGTGTTTTTCTGCTCTCATCACAAGACTTTTCTTTTGTATCATCGTCCTTAATCAAAGACGTAGCCCGTCATGACGGCGATGTTTCATCTTTCCTGCCTGAACCCGTTGCTTCAGCGATGTTGGAGAAAATGGGTAAATAATATCTTTATAGGGGGCATATAGCCGGCCCCCAAGATGGCAATTAACGCTGGCATTGCCGACAAAAAAACGTGCTGCGTTGCCCTAATTTTATGCTCTCAATTTTTCCGCCACATTTTGGGCAACGTTCACCTTTTTTGCCGTAAACAAATAGCTCCTGAGCGAAATAACCCGGCTTTCCATCAGATTGCAGGAAATCTTTTAAAGTGGTGCCTCCCTGTTCAATCGAACGGCGTAAGATCTGTTTTATTGTCTCTGCCAATAAATCGGCTTCTTTCTGTGTCAGGGAGTTAACCGGGCGTTCAGGCAAAATGTAGGCAACGTACAATGCTTCATTGGCATAAATATTCCCCACACCCACCACGACTTTGTTATCCATTAGCCAAGGTTTGACCGCCGTTTTTTTATTGCGCGAAAGGTGATAAAGGTATGCTCCGTCAAATTCTTCAGACAGCGGTTCCGGCCCTAAATGAGCCAGCACAGAGCATTCTGTCAGGTTATCGCTCCATAACCAGGCACCAAAGCGGCGTGGATCGGTATAGCGGAGAATTTTTCCGTCTGCCATGACTAAATCGATATGGTCATGTTTTGCCGGAGGAGACTCTTGCAGCAAGATACGTAAACTGCCGGACATGCCCAAATGGACAATAATCCAGCCATTCGTCAATTCAAGTAACAAATACTTAGCCCGGCGTTGCACGCTGAGTACAGGGCTATCCGATAATTTCATAATCTGTTCTGAAACAGGCCAGCGCAAACGTGAATTTCTGACTTCAACGTATTGGATAACATTGCCCGCCAAATGTGGCTCAATTCCCCGGCGACTGGTTTCAACCTCTGGTAATTCCGGCATACAGACTCCTTGAGTAGACTTTCTACAGCGCCCTATTTCAGCAGATCACGCTAACGCTTTCATGCTTTTTTTTGCGGTAAAAGTTTGCCGTCAAATTGAGTTGGGAGGGATAGGCTGGCGCTATTTATCGAAACAGCTTTTTTCGATCACTTGCATAATCAGCTTTGCACGCTGCTCCCAATTAAAATGCTCAGCAACTAATTGTTGAGAATGCGCCGCCTTAGCGATCATTTCGGAAGGATTATCAATCAATAACTGGATTTGTCGGGCAAAACTTTCTGCATTTTCACTATCGGCAAAACTGACCGCGCTTTCATCAACCGCATCACGGATGGAGGGAAAATCAGAAATCACAACGGGTTTCCCCATTGCCATATATTCAAAAAGTTTGAGCGGTGAAGTGTAACGGCTGCCAATGCTGGTTTTTGTCAGCGGCAAAACACAAATATCACTATCTGCAATGATATGGAAGCGCTTTTTCGGATGAACAAACCCCAGGAAATTAACCTTATCACTGACACCAATTTGCTGTGCTACCGTTTTTAATTGTTCAATCTGCGTACTATTTCCACCGGCAATGTTTAACACAACATCATGCAGATAAGACATCGATTTCATCACCGTAGGAACGCCTTTCCAGCGATGCAAACTGCCTAAATACAATATTTGTACCGCCTCTCTTGTGCGGTTCTGGTCGCCAGAGTATGTCTTTGTTGCCGCTTCAACCGCCAGCAAATCAACGCCATCAGGCGCAATGGTAATCGGCGTTTTAATGCTGTCTTTTTTAAGGCCGTATTCGGCATTAATATCATCGCGTAATAATGAAGTCAGAACAAAAATCGCTCTGGAATGATGATAAACCTGTTGTTCAATATCTCTGATTTTTGTGTATTTGCGTTTATTGGAGCGTTTATTCAAATCGTGGGATTCTTTAAAAGACTGGGAAAAAACTTCATGGCTTTCAAAGAAGTGGGGGATATCAGAATGGCGGCGAACCAGATAATTCGCCATTTTAATATTACGCGTAAAAATCGCATCGACCTGATTTTCTTTTAACCAACGGGAAACCTGATAATAAAACACTTTTTGCGTATTGATTGGGAAATACCATTTACGGCGTATGTCACGCAAAGCGATTAATTCAACGGAGGGTGGCAAGGTTCTGCCAAGGATCTCCTCGGCACTACGTTGACCGACTGGCGTAATCAGGCAAATCTGATGCCCCTGACGGGCAAAGGCATCCACATTCTGCAAAATTTGCAGTGAAGCAACGCGCAAATCCGGGACAGGGTATGGGTCAATGTAAGCAATCTTCATTATTTTATCGTATCCAACAAACGTCTTGCAGAATGCTCCCAAGTATACATAGCTTTAATCCTCTGCCGGGCGTGTTTTCCCATCGCTTTTCCTCTGTCCGGCAAAGACAGGAGATGATTGACTGCATCTGTAATAGCGGTTGCATTGCCTGGTGTCACCAAAATACCGGATTGCCCCTCATTTCCGACCACTTCCGGGATGCCTCCGATATAACTCGCAATGACAGGGCGCTCGCACGCCATGGCTTCCGCGATAGTAATACCGAATGCTTCATCACCGATACTTGGGAAAATTCCGGCATCCCCTGCGGCATAAAACTCAGGGAGCTGGTCATGACCAACAGGAGGATGAAAAATAACGGCTTGTTCTAATTTTCGCTCGGCAACTCTTTTTTCAAGCTGCTGTAGCGCTTCACCTGCCCCGATGATTAATAGCCTGACATCTTTATCACGCAACTGAGCCATCGCATCAATCGCAATTTTCATGCCTTTCCATCCCACTAACCTTCCGGCAAAAGTCAGCAAGAAGGTATTTTCGTGAATCCCCAATCTATTCCGAACGTCAGAAGTCGCAGGCTTGAATTTATCGACATCCACACCATTATAGATAACATTCGGAAATTGTTTGAAATGGTGTTGGATCTGCCAAGCATTAAAATGGCTACAGGCAACCCACGCAGCGATTTTTTTCCCTAACGTCCGGTCGCCTTTAAAAAAACTGGTGCCACCGCTCATATAGCAAAATTTCGTCTGGGAATTTGCCGGCATCATTCTGGGCCAAAAGAAATCAAAAGGTTTCGTCAATATTACCCAGTCAAAATTTTCAGCAATGACCGTTTTCCGGGCATGGCGGGCAAATGAGTAACGTTCAACAATGCGTTGAAAACGACGGCCAATATTAATGACGCATTCTCTGGGAATAAATGGAAACGTATGGATGCGAATATTCCGATCATCCAGTGCAGGTCGAATATCTCCTGAGCCACCAAAAATATGGATTTCATGCCCTGCATCTGTCAGTGCTTTTGCCAGCTCCCAAACCGCAGTTTGGATACCACCATAGGACATGGTGACGGTAACATCAATGAATCCTATTTTCATTGCTTTCATTATCCTTTTATCGGGCTTCCAGTATGTTTTGCACTGAATGCCAGACCTGCTCCACGGAGATGTCTGACATGGTATCTTGACGTGTTGCGTGCCGATAATCTATCGGATGTTCAATGACGGCTATTTTTGCATGTTGTTGTGGCGCAAGAAAACGACCGGGATGAAAGCTATGGTACATAGCAACCATCGGTATTCCCAATGCACCTGCCAAGTGTGTTGTTCCGGTATCAACACCGACATATAAATTCAGCTGGCTCATAATCGCTGCATTTTGCCGCATCGTTGTTTTGCCTGCCAGCGATGTACACTTGCTCTCGCCTAATCTGTCGAGCAACTTTTTAGCAGCAATTGCGCCATCTTGACTGCCCAACAATAAAATATGGGCAGAAGGATAATGTGCATAAATAAGTTGAGCTAAAGCGTAAAATGATTCTACAGGCCAGTCACGATAAGATTTAGCTGGAAAACTCTGCAATTGAAATCCAACCCGTAGCTTATTCTCTAGCGCATGACGTTGCAAAAAAGAGCGGGCATACTCTGCTTCATTTTCATTCACGCAATACGTCAAGCGCCAGTCAGTAACCTCAATGCCAAGGACGTTGATTAGCAACGCCCTTTCCTGTTGAGCGGGCATAAGCTCTTGCGGTTTTTCTACAATCACTTCATTTACTGAAGCGATACGGGAGCTATCAGAAAAATGGACAACGCTATCAGCTACTCGTCTGGCATATTGCAACAGCGGCTTATCGTGGCCATATACCAAGGCCAAATCATAACGACGACGAGAAAACCAACCACGCCACTTTGCTTTTCCTTTGGAAAACGATCTTAATGAGCCAATTTCATTAATATATTCAAGGATATCTTTTGTCTTTTTATGCGCCAATACATCAATATTCGCCTCTGGCCATTTTAGCTTTAAGGCCCGAATCACTGGAGTAATAAGCAAGGTGTCACCAAAACGTGCGACATTGATAATTAAAATATTTTTAGGCTGCATAATAATGAATTATAAAATTATTAATCCAAAAGATTCATTTAATGGTGATTCATTAATAACGTGAAGGTCAACGACTAAAATCATGTTTTTGATTCACGATTCGATTCACTGTTCGCACGTTCAAAAATGGATTCCATACTATCTAACATATTATCCATGCCGAATAAACGCGTCGCCCGTTTTAGTGAAGCATCACCCATCTGTAATCGCAGTTCGGTATTTTTTATCAGCAGTTCTAATTTATCAGTGAGTTGTTCAACACATTTTGGCTCAATAACATAGCCCGTCTCACCGTCAACAACGGCCTCAGAAATAGCGCCAACAGAAGTGGATATGACAGGCAAGCCACACGCCATTGCCTGCATAATGCCTTGTGGAACACCTTCATTTCCAAACGAAGGTAATGCAAAAATATCCATTGAGTTTAAACAATCCGGTACATCCTGACGATTACCCAAGAAAATGACATTATCCGTCAGCCCCTCTTGTTGAACCCAAGGTTCCAGATTTTTTCGTTGCGGACCATCTCCGACAAACAATAATTGCCAATCAGGATAACGTTGATGCAGTATTTTCCAGCTTTCCAACAAATAACGATGCCCTTTCCAGGTTCTCATGGTCGCCACAATGCCAATTGTCGGTTTATCTGCAATGCCAATACGCTCGCGACACAGCTGTGTATTTTCAGCATGAAAACGTGTCAAATCGATACCTGTTGGCACAGACGTCATATGGGCTAACGGGTAGCCATTATTGGTGTGCAGGTACTGACGTAACTTCTCACCTGTCGTCACGATATGCCGACAGGATTTCAGATAAAGCCAGCGGGTTGCGATGGAAGTTGAAACATGAGTGGATACATGACGGGTGCGCACTATGGGCGGCATTCCTTTTAATGTGGCACACGCCGCAGCCACCAGCCAGGAGTCGGTCGAGCTGTGGGTGTTAATGATATCAAACCGATGACCTTCAGCCTTTAACCAGCGACGCATTGCCATAAAACAGGGCAGGCGCTTTTTTTCAATCGGCAATGCAACGACAGGAACGCCATAATGATGCGCTTCACGATAAAGTGTCGAAGTTGGGCAGCAAACGATAACAACATGGTGACCGCGGCGCATCATACCCTGAGATTCCGTCAAAATGCGGATCTCCTGTCCTCCCCAACCACATGATGATTCCGTATGTAAGATATTCAAGGTCTTGTTAATCATTTCCAGCGTCACGCCTGATGGCCCATATAAAAAACGTTAGTATAACTGAACAGTGTGTTACGTTCACGAGTAACCTATCTGAAATAGAGAGCATCCAGTATATACCTGATGGATCCCAAGTTGCATCACGGCGACAAACGCAGCCAACAAAGAGACAAGTTGAAAGACGACGGGCGTATTTTATAAGTAACGAATTTTGATATAACGAATTGAGATATAAAAAAAACCCAGCGATTAGCTGGGTTTTTTTTATATCCACTAAAATTATTTAATCTTAGCTTCTTTGTAGATCACATGCTGACGAACAACTGGATCAAACTTTTTCAGTTCCAGTTTTTCAGGCATAGTGCGCTTGTTCTTCGTAGTGGTATAGAAGTGACCAGTACCAGCAGAAGAAACCAGCTTAATTTTATCGCGAATACCTTTAGCCATTTTTCAGCTCCTTAGTATTTCTCACCACGGGCACGCAGTTCAGCAAGAACTGTGTCGATACCCTTTTTGTCAATCACACGCATACCATTAGCAGATACACGCAGAGTTACAAAACGCTTCTCAGACTCAACCCAGAAACGGTGAGAGTGCAGGTTAGGCAGAAAACGACGCTTGGTCGCATTTAATGCGTGGGAGCGGTTGTTACCACTCACCGGGCGCTTGCCAGTAACTTGGCAGACTCGGGACATGTCTATTCTCCAAAAATCAAATCAGCTCGAGCTTTGTATTGGGTATGACCGCCTCGTCAGGCTTAGGAGCCCATCTCAGCACATTTTCTTTACTGATATACCTGCCATCTTTCGAATTACCTCTTTGTTAGCTGCGTTTACCGCCGCGATGCAACTCGAAATTCATTAGGTATAAAAATATCACTGAAAAGACTCGCATTTTCTCAGCAAAAAACACGCCGAGATAGGCTCTTCTCGTCAGACCCAAGATCCTCAAAGGTGGCGTATTATACGCCCTCATTCGCTGATGCTCAAGTCCCGAACAACTAAGATCTGAACTGTTCGTGAAAAAACAGTATTAAATCCAACCTCTTTCTACAAATGAAACACAATATTGTTTGCCAATAACGATATGATCCAAAACCTTAACGCCAACTAATTCACATGCACTAATAATTTTTTCCGTCACCAACTTATCAGCCAAACTGGGTTCTGGATTACCAGAAGGGTGATTATGGGCCAGAATTATTGCTGCTGCGTTAACTTTCACCGCCTGCCTGACAACTTCACGCGGGTGAACTTCAACTTTATTGATTGTTCCCTTGAACATTTCTTCATGACAGATGACTTTATTCTGATTTGTTAGAAACAGCACCACAAAAACTTCCCGCTCCTGCCAGGATAATAAATCCTGCAAATAATTCTGGGTTGCAACAGGGCTGCTCATCACATCTTCATGGATAAATTGGCTGGAAAAGAAACGTTTTGCCAGCTCAGAAACTGCCTGTAACTGAACATATTTGCACACTCCCATCCCTTTGTGTGCGCAAAAATCAGCATAATCGGCAGAAAGCAAGTGATATAGCGAACCGAATGATTGCAATAAATGTTCCGCCATTTGTACAACAGGGATACCTCTGGTTCCTGTGCGTAAGAATATCGCCAGCAGTTCTGCATCTGTCATCGCTACCGCGCCATATGCCAGCAATTTCTCGCGGGGAGCAAGACTTGAATGTAATTCATCGTTGTTTTCCAACCCGTTTTTTCCCGCTATGGTGATATCCATTTCTTTTCCTCACTTTCAGTATCTGTCCGCTGATGAAATTTCACCACAATATAACTGTATATATATACAGTATCAATAATAAAAAAATGACCATCAGCCTCAAAATGATAGTTTGCGTAGCGCTTCGCAAACTTAGCATTTCTTCATGGCAAAACAGGCGCTTCCCTACGCTATATTCTCAATAGACTATTTTCTTATGATAGAATTCTGCATCATCGTAACTTACAGGTGGACAATCAGAATGGCAGAGCTTTCCGGTAACGCGCTTTCTGGTAAACGAATCGTGCTCGGCATCAGCGGAGGCATCGCTGCTTATAAAACGGCCGAATTAGTACGACGTTTACGTGATCGCGGCGCTCAAGTACGCGTTGTGATGACGCCCGCAGCAGAAGCATTTATTACCCCGCTTACCTTGCAGGCGGTATCCGGTTATCCGGTTTCTGATGATCTTTTAGATCCGGCAGCCGAAGCAGCAATGGGGCATATCGAACTGGCAAAATGGGCTGATTTGATTATTCTTGCTCCGGCTACCGCAGATTTGTTAGCCCGGTTGAGTGCCGGTATGGCAAACGATTTAGTCACCACGATCTGTCTGGCTTGTGCAGCACCACTGGCTGTTGTTCCGGCAATGAACCAGCAAATGTACCGTGCCCAAGCCACCCAACATAACCTAAACGTATTAAAAGAACGTAATGTGTTGGTTTGGGGACCGGATGAAGGCAGTCAGGCCTGTGGTGATATCGGGCCGGGAAGAATGATTGAACCGATGGCGATTGTTGAGCTGGCAACGCAGCATTTTAACCCTGCCAGAGATTTAGCGGGGCTTAAGATAACCATTACCGCCGGGCCGACCCGCGAGGCTTTAGATCCTGTCCGTTTTATTACCAATCACAGCTCCGGCAAAATGGGGTTTTCCATCGCACAGGCAGCCGCAGAACGCGGAGCAGAAGTCACCCTAATTACAGGGCCGGTCAATTTAACTGCCCCCCAACATGTCAAACGTATCGATATCACCAGCGCACTGGAAATGCACGAGCAAGTGCAGGCCATTGCAGCTTCACAGCATATCTTCATCGGTTGTGCCGCTGTTTCCGATTATCGCTTCAAGCAAACTGCCACTGAAAAAATAAAAAAACAGGGTGATGAAATCACCTATACCTTAGTCAAAAACCCCGACATCGTGGCGGGCGTTGCGGCAATGGAGAAACATCGTCCTTTTGTCGTTGGATTTGCAGCCGAAACCCAGAATGTGGAAGAATACGCGCGCGGAAAACTCAAGCAGAAGAATCTGGACTTGATTTGCGCGAATAATGTATCTCTGGCTGAACATGGCTTCAACAGCGATACCAACGCATTACATCTGTTCTGGCATAATGGCAGTGTGAATTTACCACACAGTGATAAATTGCAACTCAGCCACCGCTTATTAGATGAGATATTCAAACAATACCGAGATATTCAAACAAGACGATGAAAAAACCCATGATGAAAAAAATCGACGTTAAGATCCTTGATTCCCGCATCGGGCAAGAATTTCCTTTACCGACCTATGCTACTCCTGGCTCTGCGGGTTTAGATTTGCGTGCTTGTCTGGATAATGCGGTAGAACTGTCTCCCGGTCAGACTGAGCTTCTGCCAACAGGAATTGCGATTCATATCGCGGATGAGCAACTGGCGGCCGTCATTCTTCCACGCTCTGGTTTGGGTCACAAACATGGCGTCGTACTGGGTAATCTGGTGGGGCTTATCGACTCTGATTATCAAGGTCAACTGATGGTTTCTGTCTGGAACCGTGGCGATAAAACATTCACTATCGAGCCGGGTGAACGTATTGCCCAGATGGTTATTGTCCCTGTTGTTCAGGCTGAATTTAACTTAGTGGCAGATTTTGAAGACAGTGAACGTGGCAGCGGTGGTTTTGGTCATTCTGGTCGTCAATAACTTATCGAACATCCGATATCACTACGATAATTTTATATTTTTTGCCCATTATTAATATGGGCAGAATATAGACTTAATCAGTTTCGAGTTATGACTTGGAAAAGGAATAAGCAGGGGTATTACCAGACATGGCAGAAAAAGAACGTACAAGAAAGAAAAACAGGCGGGAAGAAATTTTGCAAGCACTGGCGCATATGCTTGAATCCAGCGATGGCAGTCAGCGTATTACGACTGCAAAACTTGCGGCCAATGTTGGTGTTTCTGAAGCAGCGCTTTATCGTCATTTTCCAAGCAAAACTCGAATGTTTGATAGCCTGATCGAGTTTATTGAAGATTCTTTGATTTCTCGCATCAATCTTATTTTGCAAGATGAAAAAGAGACTATTGCACGCATTCGGTTAATCCTGATGCTGATTTTAGGCTTTGCAGAAAAAAACCCAGGGCTGACCCGAATCATGACAGGACACGCTCTAATGTTTGAGCAAGACCGGCTGCAAAACCGTATTAACCAACTGTTTGAACGTATTGAAGTGCAACTTCGCCAAATCCTGAAAGAGAAAAAAATACGGGATGGCCAAGGGTTCAGTTATGACGAAACGATGTTGGCATCACAATTACTGGCGTTTTGTGAAGGAATGCTCTCCCGCTTTGTGCGCTCTGAATTCCGCTATCGGCCAACAAAAGAATTTGAAGTGCGCTGGCCCTTAATATTAACTCAGTTACATTGACTGCTCCCCGCCGTAAACGGCGAGGATTCCCACTTCACAGAGCCGAACCTAAGCCGCAGAAGGCGATTTAGGAATTACCGTCTCTCCGTGGGCTAACACTGCCAGCCCGGCAGCTTTGATATTCCTGGCGGCGTTAATGTCTCGGTCCCAATCTAATCCGCATGCCGGACAGTGCCACGAGCGAACAT
>JAIRVT010000003.1 GCA_031253755.1 Enterobacteriaceae bacterium | reverse complement strand
GGTAGCTCGTCGGGCTCATAACCCGAAGGCCGTCGGTTCAAATCCGGCCCCCGCAACCAATTTCCTGATTTAAATCCTATCTTAATTCTCAATCCCCTGTTCTCATTCATCTGCGTATTTATTTTCAAAATAAAAACATTTATATTAAATAAAAATACAAAGTCATACATTTCCTTAAAAAATAAGTATTATAGTTAACGCCTAAAATTAATGACTATAATATAAGGATACAATATGCCATTCCTGCCTCCTTTTAGAAAAAGATTTATTATAGGGGATTTGATCTATGGTTTAAGCCATATTAGGCAAAAATACCTTAATATATTCAATTTTGCTACTGCTAATATTTATTTTTCTAATGAAATGTATCCACCCATTGTCATTGATAGCTATTTAACTCCTACAGATGAGAGAAATAGAATAGAGTTTATGGTTAATTATGAAAGAAACGTTAAGTCAGGAAATAATATAAATCTCAATAATGAAGAAAAATTCCTTAATTATTTACATCAATGTGAATATACTAAATCACCAAAATACAAAATATATAAAGATGATTTTTTTAAACACCTTGAAAACCACGAAAAATATAAAATCGCACTTGAAAATAACCCAGATAATGACGATTCATTAATTTTTGGAAGAAAATGTAAGGGAGGATTATCATGGATAACCTTTGGTAATAGCAAGTTATTCCCTGATGCACATATTCATTTCCTGCTGGACGGTATAGATTTAGATCGCATAATCAATAAACGTGATAACTATATAACCGGAAAAGAATTAAGATGGCTCTTCAGGCACAGGCACTACCCTAAAGTTGCTAATAAAGTACAATTTTGGAAAAATTGCAGGCCCACCACTCCTCCCTGGACAGGTTTTGGATCAACGGAATGGGAAAAATATATATATCACGATACGTCAGAAGCATTCTCCCGATTATTTAATCTCCCATGATATTTTTTCTATTTACTATATATATCAGTCCAACTTCAAGATGCGTGTTATATTTCCCCGCTATTCGGGGAAATAATAAAACTAATATCAAAAGGTAGCAGCTATATTACACAGGAGAAAGATATTTCACCGCCGTGCCAATTCTGCTCCGTTATTAAAATAAGCCTTAATGCCGGCAAAAATAGATTCTGCGATTTGTTGTTGAAATTTCGCCGTGCGTAATTTGCGTTCTTCATCCAAATTACTGATAAATGCTGTTTCTACCAGAATAGAAGGAATATCCGGCGCTTTTAATACGGCAAAACCCGCCTGATCGATACTGTTTTTATGCAGTTTATTGACTTTGCCAACTCGCCTTAGTACCTCATTGCCAAATTTCAGGCTGTCATTAATCGTTGCGGTCTGAACCAAATCGAACATCGTGTGATCCAGATATTTATCGCCGCTTTTACTCACGCCACCAATCAGGTCTGATTCATTCTGAGTTTCAGCCAGATAACGCGCGGTATTACTGGTTGCTCCTTTCGTGGATAACGCAAAGACAGAAGAACCGCGCGCAGAACGGTTGGTAAAGGCATCGGCATGAATCGATACAAACAAATCCGCCTGCATTTTACGCGCTTTTGCCACCCGGACAGTCAGCGGAATAAACACATCTTCATTGCGGGTCATATAAACTTTCATTCCCGGCTGGCGTTTGATCAAGGCCTGCAAACGACGGGCAATCTGCAAAACAACATCTTTCTCACGGGTTCTATTTTTCCCGATAGCTCCCGTATCCTCTCCGCCATGTCCGGGATCGAGCATAATCACAATCGGCCGATCCTTACCTGCCCTGCCCGTTTTCTTCTTCTCAATCGGCATCTGCGTTTCCAGTGCCCCGCTGTTGTACTCTTCAAGCAGTGCCAGTAAAGGATCGTCTTCAATTTTTGCTGCCTTTGGATAGAGATCCAACACCAAACGATGCTTAAATTTCGCAACCGGCGGCAAGGTAAAAATATGTGGAGTAACCGATTGTTTGACTTCGAATACCAGACGCACCGTTTTAGGGTCGAACTGCCCTGCCCGCACCAGTTTCAGGTAGGGATCACGTTGATTTATCTGCGCGCCCATATTGCTCAGGACGCTATTAAGCTGAACACCCTGAAGATCAATCACAATCCGGTTAGGGTTAGAAAGTGAAAATTTCCGATACTTAAGTGGAATAGTCGACTCCAGCGTCACTCTGGTATAACTCGATGCAGGCCAGATACGAACAGCAATGACTTTTGATGTCTCTGCATATCCTACCGGGCTGATACTTAACAACCAAAGTGCTGCTGCACCTTTCAGCAAGCGGCGACGCGAAGAATTATGGTCTGAATGACTCATTATTTATTCCAGTTAAAAACAGCTATATTTTGCCAATGAGATAAGAATTGCGAGACTGTAATTAATTACAAAGAAACTGTCATCCCCAAAAGCATTTTCTGCTGCACCAACAAATATTACGACTAAGGATAAAATATAATAATAGCGTTATTTTTATCCATCTTCCCTCTTGCTATTCCTCCTCAAAAGAATAAAAATACAAAAATTTCGAATAAAAATTCAATTTGGAGATGTTCATGAACGAAAGAAACACTGAGTTAGTCGAGATCTTTCGGCATTCGGTGCCGTATATTAATGCACATCGTAATAAAACCTTTGTCATTATGTTGGGTGGCGAAGCAATAGCCCATGAAAATTTTCCAAATATCGTTAACGATATCGGTTTGCTGCACAGTCTTGGCATTCGTTTAGTTGTTGTTTATGGCGCGCGTCCGCAAATCGACCAAAATCTCACCGAACATCACTGCCAACCGATGTACCACAAATACACACGGGTCACTGATGCCAGAACGCTGGAACTGGTCAAGCAATCAGCGGGGGAATTACAGCTTGATATTACGGCCCGGCTTTCCATGAGCCTCAGTAATACGCCATTGCAAGGTGCTCATATTAATGTCGTCAGCGGTAATTTCATTATTGCCCAGCCATTAGGCGTTGATGATGGTATCGATTATTGTCACAGCGGGAAAATTCGCCGGATTGATGAAGAAGCCATCAACCGCCAATTGGATAACCGTTGCATTGTCTTGATTGGGCCTGTCGCCGTGTCTGTGACCGGTGAAAGTTTTAACCTGACAACAGAAGAGATTGCCTCACATCTGGCGATTAAATTAAAAGCTGAAAAATTGATCGGCTTCTGCTCATCACAAGGTATTACCGATGCCGAAGGAAATACGTTGCCTGAAATTTTCCCCAATGAGGGGGAAATACGGCTGAATCATCTGGAGAGTGCGGGGGATTACTCTTCTGGCATGGTGCGCTTCCTGCGGGGCGCAATTAAAGCCTGCCGGCGCGGAGTCCGGCGCAGCCATTTGATCAGCTATCAGGAAAATGGCTCATTGATTCAGGAATTATTCACCCGCGAAGGGATCGGCACCCAAATAGCCATGGAACCTTCCGAGCAGATCCGCCGCGCCAATATCAACGATATCGGTGGGATTCTTGAGCTTATCCGGCCATTGGAACAACAGGGAATTCTAGTTCGCCGTTCGCGCGAGCAGCTGGAAATGGAGATCGATAAGTTCACGCTGATCGAGCTGGAACATATCACCATCGCCTGTGCAGCCCTGTATTCCTATCCTGAAGAAAAAATCGGTGAGATGGCCTGCGTTGCCGTGCACCCGGATTACCAAAAGTCTTCACGGGGAGAAGTTTTATTGGGGGCGATTATCAATCAGGCCAAACAAACCGGACTGGAGAAATTATTTGTCCTGACAACGCAAAGCATTCACTGGTTTCAGGAAAGAGGCTTTGAACCGGCTGAAATTACCCTATTGCCGATGGAAAAACAGGCGCTGTACAATTACCAGCGCCGTTCTAAGATCCTGATGTTAAAACTCAAAGGATAACAATTACCGTTTGAACCATTCTTCCAGCCCACTCCGCCTTTGGGTGGGAGTTGTGACCGCTTTTGCCAGAACCGCCTTGCGCGCGTAAAGGGTCAACTTTTCACGCGCACGGGTCACCGCCGTATAAACCAGCTCCCGGCTGACAACCGGAGAGAATTGATCCGGCAGAACCAACGCGGTGTGTTCAAACTCCGAGCCTTGTGATTTATGTACCGTCATCACATAAGCGGTTTCATGCAAAGGCAATCGGCTTGGCTGAAACGGTTTTATCTGCCCGTCAGATAACTGGAAATAGGCTTTCAATTCGTTATCCTGATTTTCGTTATCCTGATTTCTGAGCATAATGCCGATATCACCATTAAACAGTCCCAACGTGCTGTCATTACGCAGGATCATAATCGGCCTGCCAGCATAGCCTCGATTCTCCATATACTGGCTTCCGGCACCGTGTTTACCAAAGTACGGTTTACCAAGGTACTGTTTACCAAAGTCCGGTTTACCTAAGTCCGGTTTACCAAAAAACGGTTTATCCAAAGACGGTTTTCCTAAAGAACGCGTTCCTGAATATTGAGGCAAAACAATCATTCCGTTGTGATGCAGCAATTGTTCTACCCGCTGGTTCAACCCACTGACGCCGTAAGGCCCATCCCGTAAGGCACATAACAATCTGAAACGGTTAAATTCTGCCAGAATAGTTTTTGGTGATGCTCTTTCCTTTACCAATCTTAAATAATTCTGATATTTTTCTGCGGTTTCTATCAGCAAGCGTTGATAATCTTCGTCTTCTGCCAGAGGGTTAAAAGAAACATCCGGCAAAGATTTCTTTAATACCGCCGAAACACGCCAGCTATCGCCCTGATTAACAGCAGAGGCCAATTGCCCGATCCCAGAGGCCGCATTAAAGCGATAGCTTTTCCGCAACAGGCATAGGCAATCCCGTACCTCTGGCGTTGCACTTTCCACATCAGAACCTGAAGAGGAATATGCGGCTAACGGGCAACCGGTTAACCGGGTCAATTGTGCTGCCCGCCCGGTACTGTATCCTTGTTCGGCAAAACGGCAAATATCGCCCAAAACCGCCCCCGCTTCTACCGACGCCAGCTGATCTTTATCTCCCAGAAAAATGATCCTTGCGGAGGGTTGCAGCGCATCAATCAGACGAGCCATCATGGGTAAATCCACCATTGAGGCTTCATCAACCACCAGAATATCAAGGGAAAGCGGGTTATCACGATGGTAACGGAGTTTTTGGCTTTCTGGCTGTGCTCCCAACAGGCGATGAAGCGTTTGTGCCTGCTCAGGGATGTTCCGCCGCTGCTCATCCGTTAAAGACAGTTTATTGACGGCTTCACTGAGCGATTCAGTCAATCTGGCCGCGGCTTTGCCTGTCGGAGCGGCTAACTGAATCGTCAATTGCGTTCCCGTGTGCAACTTGAGCAATACTGCCAGCAATTTTGCTACCGTCGTCGTTTTGCCGGTTCCCGGCCCACCGGAAATTACCGAAATACGGCTGGTGACAGCCACCGCCGCCGCCACTTTTTGCCAGTCAATGTCATCGCGCTTCGCGGCACCTATTGACTCATTTACGTTCGGTTCATTTACGCTCGATTTATTGACAAGCGATTTATTGACAAACAGTTCATCTAAAATGTCACGCAACTGCGTTTCGTTAATATCGTCAGCCAGAGTAACGTTATTGGCAAAGAATATTGCTACCTGACGCTCACTTTGCCACATACGCTGCAAGTACAGACGATAATCAGCCGGATATTCACCAGCAAGCCCGCCACCAGAACGATGATGACAGAAAAGGATTATTGGAGCGGGAGTTTGCCCGTCGCTGATTGCCGGACAGGTTTGCAAGGCAGAAATAATCTGCTGCGGGCTGGGGTTTCCGGCTAAAGACCACAGTGGCGACGCCAATTCAGGATGACGCCCTTCAAACAAATGTTCAGGTGAAATTCTCTCCAGCGGCAGGCAAACATGACCGGCTCCTGTCTCGAAGCTCAGATAAGCGGTAACCAGCAATAACAGAGGATTTTCATCTGCTACCATCGCATAAGCAAACTGTACATCTAACGGACGTAGCAATTGCCGGGCAACCGCCTGCTGCAATAATTCCAGCATGGCACGAGGGTTTGTGATATTGCCTGTGGCATTCTTCGTTGCCATGTTCGCTGTTGTAGCATTCACAGCTGTAAAATTAGTCGCTTCGTTCATGTGGCTTGCCCCTCATCGATCGCACTAAAGAGCAGATCCAGCTCATCAATAAATTCAACAGGTGGCAGGTAACGATAAATACCGTGTCCCGGATTCTTGTTATCAATGCCGCGCAGGAACAGGTATATCACTCCGCCAAAATGCTGTCGGTAATCGTAACCCGCTATCCGCTGCCGCAGATAACGATGCAAGGCCAGTGTATAGAGCTGATACTGCAAATCATACCGATGCTCGATCATGGCAGAAGCCATCGCTTCCTGAGTGTATGATTCGCTGTTTTCCCCCAGCCAGTTTGATTTGTAATCCACCACGTAGAATTTATCCTGCCAGCAAAATACTAAATCAATAAACCCTTTCAACATGCCCTTGACCTGATGGAAAGACAAAGGCTCGCACTGTACCGATAGCGGATCATAACGATGCGTCAGGGCATCCAGTGCATTGGCACGCAATAACCGATCAACAGGCAGGTAAAACTGCATTTCATTTTGTTGATGGTGAGGCGGAATATCCATCAGCCGCACGCGCTGTTCGTTTAGTTGTTCACTTAAAGGCTGTTCATTCAACAAATCGGCAGCCTGAATATCCGTTATCCATTGCAGCAAGACAGGTGCCCAATATTCATCAAAACCGACAGCGGTCAGTTTTTCTTCTAACCAGCGCTGATCCGGTGGCGTACTGAAATCCAGACCTTCCAAAATAGAATGCAGAAAAGTTCCTGCTGACGTCCCGCGCGGGAATGTGTGCGGTGTCATCAGTAATGAAAGTTCAGGCTGTTTTTCGCCGCTGGTATTGCTTTCTCTGGTATGGTCTCCGCTGGCATCAATATCCAGTTTTGGTGCAATAGATTGCACAATCACCTCCACGGATTCGTCAAATGTACTGGCGCGAATATGGGAAAACGCATGTGAAGATGAACTCTGTAAACCGGTGTAACTGGTCACTCGCCAGTCATCCCTGATAGAACGCTGAAATTTTCTGACCGCCAGAAAAAGGGCGTTTTCACTTTTCGGCTCCCACCGTTCATCACAGGTATCGGTTACAAGTGTCACCTGAATATCGTCATCTTCAAGCACATTTAAGTTGTTTGCCAACAACTCTGCATTGCCTTTTTGCCCGTTCTGCACCAGATAACCAATGGCAGAAAAGTGTAAATCCGTATCACCTTCTTTTTTCTTATTGCCAAGAATTAACGGCGCAACGCCAACACTACAGTGATACACCGAGCGTGTGAGGGCAACATAAAGCAGGCGTAAATCCTCTGCCAATCGCTCTTCATCCGCCAATGCCATATTTTCATCATCCTGAAAAAGATTGAAATGAGCATCAAAATGCTGGCGATCGTGATAAAGAGCCTGTTTTTGTTTTTTGAAACTGCAAATAAAAGGCAGCCAGACTAATGGATATTCCAGTCCCTTCGATTTATGAATAGTACAGATCTGAACCAGATGCTTATCGCTTTCCAGCCGCATTTGCTGGCTTTCGGACTGCGAGTCAGGGCGGGAAATCTGTTGCGCCAGCCAGCGCACAACGGCATGTTCACTATCCAGCAATAAGGATTCTTCCTGCAATAACTCACCAATGTGCATCACATCCGTCAGGCGGCGTTCGCCTTCGTACCCCGCCAACAGGTTTTCTGCAATCTGGTGTTGCCCCATAACAGCCCGTAGCATCGGCAATACACCGCGTGAACGCCACAACCGGGCATAGCCATCAAATTCATCCACCAGCCGATCCCACGCCGTTTCATCATTATTCAGCTGATCAATCTGCCGGGCACTTCGCCCAAATAAACTACTGGCTAATGCGCTTCTCAGTACACGCTCTTTTTCCGGTGCTAAGACTGCCTGCAACAGCCAGAGCAGATCTTTGGCTTCCAACGTATCAAATACACTTTCACGATTGGAGAGAAAAACTGACGGTATTTGTCGTTTATTCAATTCATCACGAATTAATTTCGCCTCATTACGGTCACGTACCAGCACCGTAATATCCGCTGCTGTCACGGGTCGGCTTTTTTCTCCCTGCTGTAGTTGCGCGTTTCCCTCCTGACCGGCCTGCAACCAGTCCCTGATTTGGGCGGCACACAACTGCGCCATCTTTTTTTCATAAGCACCTTTCGCAATCCCCTCTCCAGACTGGAGCCAGAATTGCAGCGCTGTTTGTTCCTGACCATGAAGCAGGAATTTCAGGTTGTGATTCTTCTCTGCGGCACTGACCTGAATAAACGGGATCTGGTCAAACAAAAACGGCCGATCCGTATGAGAAAACAACTTGTTAACCGCCTGTACCAGCGATGCTGAGGAGCGCCAATTGGTTTCCAGCGTATAGTGTGCGCTTACCTGAGCACTCGCCCGAATATAAGTGAAAATATCCGCTCCACGGAACGCATAAATCGCTTGTTTAGGATCACCGATAAACAACAGGCCGTTTTCTGGTTGCTGGCTTTCTGACTGAACGCGATAAATAGCCTGAAAAATCCGGTATTGCTGCGGGTCAGTATCCTGAAATTCATCGATCATGGCGACGGGATAACGCTGCCGGATAGCCTCCGCCAGCTGTTCTCCTCCGGCACGTTTCAGCGCTATGTCCAGCCGGGTCAGCAGGTCATCAAACCCCATCTGCCCACGCATCAGCTTTTCCTGATTGATAGACTGACGGATTTCAACAATCGCTTTGGCGATAATAATATCCCGCAAGGTCAGCCGCTGCTGATATAAATTATCAATCGCCGTAAAGACAGGATGGCAGGGCGCTTGGCCCTTTTTGGTCTTATCCTTCAATCTTGTCTGACAAAATTTTTCCAAATCTTTAGGAAGCTGATAATCTCTGGTTTGTGACTGGGCCCAGTCAGAAACACTATTCAGCCAATTTGGTAAATTTTTTTTACTGTAGCTGCGTTTGTCTACATCGGAGTTTTCAATCAGCGCCTGTAAATCCGGTGCGGCCGCATTCCAGTGTTGTTTGACGTTATCGATCAACGCAATGATTTTTTCATGGCGGCTGACTAAAGTTTCATTCGCGTCCGGTGCATTATCGATATGAGGCATATCGCCCTGCAAATAGGCTTTCACTTCAGCCAGCAGCGCTTCCGGCCCACTCCATTCCTGATCGATAACCGTCGCCATTGACAGCGATAACGGATAACAGTGACGCCGCCAAAAGTCAGCACACCCCTGCCTGTACAGAGGTTCTTGATCCTGAATCATCGTTTGTTCAAACAATACCCCGGATTCAAACGCATTATGCACCAGCATACGCTGGCAAAAACCGTGAATGGTATAAATTGCCGCTTCGTCCATCTGGCGTTCAGCCGCCAGCAACCAAGTTGCTGCACTTTGTCGGTCAGGGATCTCATTCAGCAATGACCGATAAACAGGTTCAATCGCCACATCATCATGATCCTGCCGGATACAGGCCAGCCGTAGTTGATGGATATTTTCACGGATACGGGCGCGTAACTCATTGGTGGCGGCTTCGGTAAACGTAACAACCAGAATCTCTTCAACACTGAGCGGACGGAAAAAGGCGGCATCACCGCCCAATCCGAGCAACAAACGCAGGTAAAGCAAACCTATCGTATAGGTTTTACCCGTTCCCGCTGAAGCCTCAATCAGCCGCTGACCGTACAGCGGCAATGATAAAGGGTTCAGTTTATGTGATGTCATGTTATGGGGCATTTCTGTGCTCACTGAGCATCCACCTTAACCGGTAATTGTTTCTGGAAAGCAGATACATTCGGGTAAGTTTTCCAGCCTGCTAACTCGGCATATTGATGACGAGAACCTTTTGTTCCGCTCTTTTTCCCGTCTTTTTTCCCACTTTTTTTCCCGGTAGTTTGTGACATCAGCGCTAGCCCCTGACGTTTCATCACAGCCTTATCGTAAAACGTCAGTAATTGCGCTTTGGTTATGTTTTCCAGAGCAGCAATCGTCTTCTCTCTTGAATCAAATTTGAAGTTATTACGGCCAAAATCACTGCTGTAACGCGATGCTTCCTCAGAAATTGTTTGTGGCGGCTGACGCATCTCTATCAGGATTGATTTTTTATACTGTTCAAATTCAGCCGCAGACATTGCCTGCAATTTTTTCTCAGCCAGCTGATAGAAACTCAGATAACGTTTATGCAGGTAATCCGGTTGCTTACTGTTACTCTGCAACAAAAAGCCCACTCCCGATTGTTCACCCACCGCCGTATTGAAGGCGAAAACCGCATAGCCTAGTTGCTCAACAGTTCTTAATTGATCATAGAACCACGGAGATAAAATACTGCCCAGCAAATTAGAATACGCATAGCCATCAATGCGGTCATATCCGGTCGGAATATAGATTTCAGCCAGTGCATTATCGGTACTGCTGGCTGTACCGTTGAAGTTGACAGCATAATCGCGGTTCACCACGATATTTTCACCGCTCCACCACGCAGTGCCACGATTTGCGAGTTGTTTATATGCTGACGTCACAATATCGATGCCCTGTTTTTCAGTTAAATTACCGAAAACCATTCCCTGTAGTGCCGAATGCTGGATAAGTTGTTGGCGATATTTCACGATATCGTCAATGCTGATGCTATCCAGTACTTTCAGGCGATCAGCCTGTTCAATATAAGGCACACTGGATAAGCGAGAAACCGGCTGCATCGCCATTTCATAGGCTTTACCATTATTAGAGATTGCAATTTGGTCACGGTACCACGATTTCGCTTGCGTCAGTTCATCCGCAGTTGGTGTATATGCCGTGTACTGGCTAATGACCGAAGTTAACAGTTCAGGTAAATATTGAGTATAACCACTCACGCCAATTTGCAGACCTTCGGAGTAATTCGTTGATATCGTCATCCCTCCAACAGAAGCCTGATAACCAAGCTGATCCAGAGCCAGATTGGACAGGTAAGATAACAACGCATAAGTCACCTGCTCTTTGGCACTTTTCATGCCATCAGCATTACGCAAATCCAATGTAATACTTGCTTTCGGTTCATCAGCAAAATATTGGCTTGGCATATAAAGCAGACGCACTCCCGGCTGTGTCAGGATCATTGTGGGATGTTTCTGGCTGCCTGATGATTTAATTAATGTCAAATCATCAGGAATATAAGGGTTTAACTCCGGTACAGAAAATGACATTCCCTTTTCGAGTTTTTGCCATTCTGCGCGTTGTTGTTGAGTAATTTTGTTCACCTGATAAGGTGCCTGCACAAAATAAGCCTCTTTATTATGAGGTTCTTTCGGGCTGATAAACCAAATCCGGGCATTTTCAGGTGTTAATTGAGCCAAACGGCTGGCAATGGCTTTGGGGTTGTATTCATCCGCCAAGTAACCCGAATCCAGTACATGAGAAACCGGAACTTGTAACATGGCATCCGCTAACCACTCAATATAATTCATATCTCGGGTGATTGACGCGTACTGGTAAGATAAATTGAACACTTTTGCCATTTCATCAAAATAGCTCTTCTGAATACCTTTTTGTTTTAACAAGTCAATGTAAGAGAAGATAGCCGCAATGACCTGATCGCGTTGTGCCTGACCTTTATCTGTCAGTGAGACATAAATACTAAAAATACCGGAATTACCATCGGCTTTCGGGTTGGCACTGGCACTGATCCCTTCAGCCAGCCCTTGTTTCAGCAACCAGTCGGACAATGTATTTTCACTGCGGTTACCAATCAGATAACCAATATATTCATCGGTTTTACTGCGAAAATCCGCACTGTTATCAGCAATACTGAATTCCAGTTGCAGCGATTTATAAGGCTTGGACGGCACATAATGAATAATGATGTCTTTTTCGTTATCTGTTATCGCCGGAACATTGGTCTTGAAAACAGAAGCATTGGAAACGGCAGCATGTCTATCCGGGATCCGGCCAAAGGTATCTGCCGCTATCTGAGCCAGTTTTTCGATTGACTGGTTGCCATACAGAACACCTTTCATCAGATTGGCAGAATAGTAACGCTGATAAAAATCAACCAACGCTGTCTGTAACTTGCTTCCTGGCTTGTCTTTCAGTGTTTCCAGATTGCCGCCCGCAAAACGGGAATTCGGGTGAGCCGGGTTAAGGGTTTCAGCGCGGATCTGCCACATGCGATGCCCTTCTCCTGCTCTGGCTATAGTCATCTCGTTATCAATGGCGTTACGTTCACGATTAGCATTGACCGGATCCAGCAAAGGTTCTGCCAGCGCATCAGCCAGACGATCGGTTGCCTCAGCCAGCGAGCCATTTTCAACTTCCAGATAAAAGGCGGTGCGGTTAGTTGAGGTGCTGGCATTACGGCTTCCCCCATGCTTCTGCAAAAAATCAGCAAAACTGCCCGGCTGGGGATAACGCTTCGAACCCATCAATACCATATGTTCTAAATAATGCGCTAACCCAAGCTGGTTATCCGGATTCTCCATATGACCCACAGGGATCGCCACAGCAGCCAGCGATTTAACCGCTTTTTCATCTGAAACCAGCAGAACTGTCATGCCATTTTTCAACTGGATAGCCCGATATTCACGAGAATCACGTTGGCTTTTATGAATAGTCTCCGGTAACAGTTGCCAAAGTGAGTTGGCATAAGCTGTTACGCCCCAAAACAACATAAAAAGCATCGTTATGATGCGAGTAACATAATTAGGCATCAACTGGTACTCTCCCTATTTCTTCTTTTTTAAATAATGTGCCATAGGCAACAGATAGCTCTGCACCTCGCGCTTCATACGCACCCAAAATGATTGATCCACTTGCCTGAAGGCTCTTTGAATATAAGCGTCATCCATTTCACCATTTTTCCCTTGTGTGCCCTGCCACTGCTGAATTAAATAGCTTTCTGCTTTTTGTTGGGCTTCATCACTGAAATCAATCTGCTGGCTTTCCCTGTCATAACAGGCATCCAGCCATGCCCATCCGCTGCGGCAAAACAGAGGAAGAGGTTCAGACATTCCCCGAAAATAGCCATCAACCAACTGGTTTAGCTGATTTTTAGCCTCATCAATTGCCAGCGGTGAAAAACACCATGCACTGTTTTCCCTTCCATACATACGGCTTTCACCCTCTCCCCCGTTGAAACAGTAGGCAAGGTGTTCAATCCATAGTTGGATACCATCATTGGCGGTTAAGTTCGCCGGACGCCAACGTAAAATTCCGTCCGGTTGAATTTGGTTAACTTTGCCGGTCAAAGTGACGGTATCTAGCTCATGGTGAAGCTCGATAAAATCGGTATCCATCCGCTCTTCACGTATTTTCTCAGCCAATGGCTGCATCGCATCTAACTGATTCAACCAATACACTTCACCGAATGCCCCGTGCGGCAATCCACCAGATGCCCGCAGATGATAAAACAGAGGCTCAGGTGATCCCTGTTCGATCAGAATGTTTAATAACAGCAGGTTGAATTGATAACGTTGCAGGTGATCCAAAACAAAAGGTTCTTCTTCAGGCAAATCTGTTTCTTCAATAACAAAATGAACTTTCAGTTTTTGCTGAAAAAATGCCCTGACAGGATGGCGGTAGAAACGCACCAGTTCATCCAGCGCCACCTCTTTTATTTCACTGGTATCGCAATCCAGCGGTTGGTTGAACTCAATAGAGGAAGTGCCTTGCAAACTGGCTGCCGGTAACCATTCGGCAGCATAACTTTGCTGATAATGTTCGGGCTGAAAATTTTCCATCGCAAAAGGAACGCGAGAATGTTTCTGCAACAAATGGTTTCTGGTTTTCTCTGCACTGTCATCAACATTGAGCATTTCCTGTCCCGGCAGGCAAAAACTCTGGCAGACATAATCCAGCAATTCCTTGACCAACACGGAAGGGTTGCACTCTGTATCATCACGGATCGATTTACCGATGTAACTGATATAAAGACACTCTTCTGCCGAAATCAATGCTTCCAGAAACAGATAACGGTCATCATCACGCCGTTTTCTGTCACCCCTTTGGCCTTTTTCTGCCATCAGATCGAAACCCAGTGGCGGAATTGTGCGGGGGTAAACGCCATCATTCATACCCAACAAACAGACAACCTTAAAAGGTACTGAACGCATTGGCATCAGGGTACAAAAATTCAGCGCACCGGCCAGAAAACGCTGGCTAATCTTTTCATCATCAAAACGGAGTGCCAGTTCATCACGCAGCAATACCAGTGGGATCTTCTCACCATAATGTGCGTACAGGCCATTTTCCGTGATCTTCTGCCATTGCTGCGTGATTAATGCCAATACCAGTTCTGTTTCGCTATCTGCAATAAAAAACGTTTCCAGTAATTGCGGACAAATCCCCAGCCAATCGGCCAAGAATTGTTCTTCACTCAGCACCCTGCGCCAACGGTTCAGTGCCATCAAAAACTCGGCTAGCTGCCCCGCCAGTTCAGCGGCGAGGCCACTGGATTCATCATAAGGCAGAACATCATTCCACGGACCGGCATGGCTATCCATGGCATAACCCAGCAACATCCGGGTCAGGCCGAAGTGCCAGGTATTCTGCCCTGTCGCGGGGAGTGAAAGCGCTTCAATATTGTCATCATCCAATCCCCAACAAATTCCCGACTCTTTTACCCAGCGGCGCAGTAAACGTAACCCATCTTCCTGAATATTAAATTTACCCGCCAGTGCAGGTACTTCCAGTAATGCCAACACCTGTTCTGCGGTAAAACGGCTCTGTGGTAAATCCAGCAGCGTAATGAAAGCCTGTAACACCGGGTGTGCCTGACGTGCTTTACGGTCAGAAATAGCAAACGGGATATAGCGCTCATTCGGCGCATTACCGAAGACGGCTTGAATATAGGGGGTATAACTGTCGATATCCGCCATCATCACGATAATATCTCGCGGCGTCAGCGCCGGGTTATCATCTAACAGGCGCAGAATCTGGTCCTGCAAAACTTCCACTTCTCTCTGCGGGCTGTGGCATGAATGAAAAGACAACGAACGATCCTGCCAATCTATCGGCCGTTTTTTCAGGCTGTTCTTGAATGTATTATCGGTAGAGCCAATCTGAGCATGATCTTCCAGATTCAGAATATCCTGCTGGATCTGGTGCAAAACGCAATCTATTTTCAGTTCACCTATTTTCAATTCGTCTGTTTTCAACTGATCCTGCGTCAAATCGACAAACGCATTAATTTCTGCATCCGGCTCCAGCTGTGACAACAGGTAAAGGTTATCTCTGCCCAATTTTCCCCATGACGCCAGCAAGGGATTACTCAAATCCTGTTCTCCCTCATCATTAAAAAGGGATGATGCATTATCCGGATCCCTGAATCGCTCCAATTGTTGCTGGGTACGGTAATGTTTGGGTTTGCGACTGTTGAGTTTCGCGAGAAGTTTATGACTCTGGATATCACCCCAATAATATTGGCATGGGTTAGTGAACATCAGGTCGATATCAATTTTTTTTCCTAACGCCTTGAATACTTGCAGATAGGTCGGTGGCAAGGAAGAGATGCCACAGATAAAAACCCGTGAAGGCAGTTTTTCCAGAGGAAAATTTTCCTGTTCCAGCGTTGAGATAAACCGCTGATATAAATTAGCGCGATGCCACATCGGCTGCTGTAGCCGACGAGTATATTCATTCAGCTCAATCCATAGCCGTTTTTGCCATTCCTGATTGGCACTTAACCCTTCGATAAGCTGTCCATTTTCCCAACTTTCCAGCCATTGAGGACGATAAACCAGATACTGGTCAAACAGGTCTGCGACTCTGCCAGCCAGTTGGTGAATCTTCCGCTTATCACTATCCTGATCGAGATAATGCCTGAGTGCCACAAATTCAGGCTCGGTTAACAAATCAGGCAACAGTGTCATCAGCTTCCATTTCATGGCATCTTTGCTAAAAGCACTTTCTTTAGGAACGTCAGGCAACACCTGAGTAAACATTTGCCAGATAAAAGTTGCCGGCAGGGGAAACTCCATATTTGCCGCAATGCCCAGCTTTTCTGCCAGCTGAATTTGCAGCCACTGTGACATTCCGGGGCTTTGAACCAGAATCACTTCTTTGTCAAATGGGTTAGCGAGAGGATTTTCTCTGATAAATATCGCCATCAACTCTTTCAAAAGATCAAGTTGATTCGAATGATAAACTTTAAACATCAATGCTCCCACTTGTACAAAACCAGCGCTCTAATTTACCTGAATGATTATAGCTTTTTGTTACTTTTACCGTTATCCGGTAGCACCCCGATGGATGAAATTCCTGCTGAAACTCGGTTTTCCACCCTTGTTGCATACTGTCTTTTCCCTCAATCACTTTACCTGCTGATTGTTCATATATTTCCAATTGCTCATGCGCCAGCTTTACGGCCTTAAGCTGTGACCAATATTGCTGGAAATTGGCTGACAGCGCCTGATGGTAACGTATCAAGCCTAACAAAGAGACTGCAAACACAACAGATGCCACCATGACTTCGGGCAGGCTCATGCCACTTTGCCGTTGATTTTGCGGAACGTTATTCAAACAAACTTTATTTAATCGGAAGAACCTCATAAGCAAAACTCAGCCGATATAACCGGACAAAAGTCCAGCCAACCACTTTTAACAGGAATAAGTGTATCTTGGTTTGAATCTTTCACCTGTTTCATCCATTGATAATGTGCAATTTGTTCTCCATCGGCCTGCTCTCCGTCTGAAAGCAGCCCAATGCCTTTTAACAGGAAAAGATCCCCTTGATAGTACTTAAGGCAACTGTGTAAAGAGGCATCTGATTTTTGCACACATTGCCAGTTTTCTGGCTGCTGAGATTGCGAATCAAGCACCCATGATTGCACCGCTCCCCATGCCAGTGACGATTCTGCCTGCTGAAAAGCATTCAGGTATTTCTGTTCATCAAACATCATTCGCATCGCATTTTCCTGTTGGTAATGAAGCGCTTTTAGTGTCATTAAACTTAATGCCATCATCATGACAATCGAGATCAATATGGCATTTCCACGTTGTCGTCTGTTTTGCTGCCTGTTTTCATCCACCTGAACTATTTCCTGATATTGCGCAACCGGATTGTGGTTTGATAATGATGGACAACCGAGGATGATTTGACCCAACCCGCCTTGATAGACAATGCGATAAATACCTGCCCGTTTTTTAACGGTGACTTCTCAAGATGAAAAGCCTTAATCATCACCTCATTGGGATCAAAAAGCCGCTCCCAGCCACTTTCCTGACAGTTCCCCGCCCCTCTCTTCCATTCCAGAGCCTGATTATTTAAGCGATAACCGAAAAATTCAGGGGTAATATGTTCGGGCTCTTCCCAACGATTATTTAAATTAAGGTCAAAAGCGACGATAAAACAAGAATGTGCCGGTTCCTCATTTTTATTTTGGATCACCAATGGCTCTCCCCGGCACTGTTTGTTATCCAGACAATAGCCTGCCCGCCTGAGATCTTTTTCCATCATATGCGCAACTCGGTTGACCAGATAGTGAAGACGATATTGATGATAAAGATCGAGTATCTGAACGGATAAAACAGGATAGGTCTTTGCCATCGCAATAAAAAGTACGCTGCCAATCAACATGGCAACCAGCACTTCCAGCAGAGAAAAACCAGCCTGCTTTTGCCGGAATCGTTTTTGCCGTAAAAATCTGTTCATCCATATCATAAATTTTTTATTCCCTCACAAGGC
The DNA here is from genome assembly GCA_031253755.1 of Enterobacteriaceae bacterium. Lineage (GTDB taxonomy): Bacteria > Pseudomonadota > Gammaproteobacteria > Enterobacterales > Enterobacteriaceae > Xenorhabdus. The sequence continues at coordinate 56,933 of JAIRVT010000003.1, read as the reverse complement.
GGCAGCCTGCTGATATTATTGCTGCATGTCCTGATCCTTCCTCGCCCCGAAATAACAACACTGATTTCGCCGGCTGCATTTGCCAGAACAAAACTGGCTGGCATCGCGGTATTTCTGACACCATAAAAATCGATTTTATTGCTGGTCGATGAAGCCAATACCACATCATTATGCGGTGAGGTAACCCGTTCCTCTTCGCCCTCATCACAATTCTGCCGCTCGGTGACTGATGAAATCAGACACCATGATTGCCCCATGACCAGCCACAATGTTCTCTCCTGATTGGTGTAATTTGCCAGCGCCTGTTGCCTTTCCATAAATGACAACACATTCTGCACAGTGGATTGCAAATGCAGGCCATTCTGATAATTACCCCAACTATGCAACCCCCAAAGCGCACTGATTGACATTAAAATCATTGCGATAATTAATTCTAATAATGTAAATCCATATTGTTTATTACGATGTTTATCATCCATCTGTTTATCGTTCATTGGTATCCATAGACTTTTCTCTTTAATTCTGACCGGCAAACTATCTTTAATTAAAACGGAAATAGAAAGCCCGGTTTTTTATTTATGCGAAGGCGTTTGAAAGAAGAAAACCGCATGTTGTTCCGTTACATTCTTTTTGCGATCTGCTACGCAAATAAAAAAAGATGTAAAAAATAACAGAATCAATGCCTGTTCTTTTTTTATTTTGCTGATATATTCCCGCTATCCAATTTTATTTCTTCAACATAATGTGGAAAAACAATATGACTTTAATACATTTGCTATTTTTGCCAGAATTAATGCCAAGATTAGCAAAAAATAAAGAGGCAATCTGAATGATAATGGGAATATTTCTACGCCTTCATTCAGGCTCAATATTCCTGTTATAAATATGTGTATTTTAATTACCGAGTTATTTAACATGTTCATTTCATTTTCTTTATAATAAATAACCTATTTGTTTGATTAAAGGATTTGATTAAATATTCTTATTAAAAGATACCAAACACTTAATATTTCCATATTCAAGATTGGCAATCAGGGAGATAAAATTAACTGTCGGTGTTAAAAAGACATAATTTTTTGACCAAAATCATCGACGCAACAGTAAAGCTCTTCTAAATTAATTCTATACCGCCGTCTTTCAAGTTGCCTCTTTGTTGGCTGCGCTCGCTCACCCCAGTCGCATAGTTATCTATGCTCAGGGGACGCACTCACTTGCCGCGCGATGCAACTCGAAGTCCATAGGGTATATAAAGATTTTTGCGGTCATATTTTCTTCAATAAAAATTTTGATCGTATCTCAAATAGTTAGCTTCTTTCTTAAGCAAAATTAAGATTACTGGTGCGTATGAGGGTAATATGTCACAACAAAATCAAAAGAATAATCATTATCTTTTAAATAACTGGCAACCAGAAAGCGCGGAGTTTTGGAAAAATAAAGGTAAGCGCATTGCTGGAAGAAATTTGTGGATTTCAGTCGCTTGCCTGTTGCTGTCCTTCTGTGTCTGGATGTTATTCAGTGCTGTGGCTGTAAATCTCAATAAAGTCGGTTTTAATTTCACCACTGATCAGCTCTTTTTATTAACTGCGCTTCCCTCGCTCTCCGGTGCAATATTACGCATCCCTTACTCCTTTATGGTACCCATCTTCGGGGGACGCTACTGGACTGTCTTAAGCACTATCATCCTGATTATTCCCTGTATTTGGCTCGGTATCGCTATGCAGAATCCAAATACATCTTTTGAAGTATTTATTGTCATCGCACTGTTGTGTGGTTTCGCGGGTGCCAACTTTGCTTCCAGTATGGGAAATATCAGCTTCTTTTTTCCCAAATCGAAGCAAGGCAGCGCACTGGGCGTTAACGGCGGTTTCGGTAACCTCGGCGTCAGCGTCATGCAAATGGTGGCTCCGCTGGTAATTTTTATGCCGATCTTTGCTTTTCTCGGCGTTCATGGTGTTCCACAGGAAGATAGCTCTACCCTTTGGTTGGCTAACGCTGCGTGGATCTGGGTTCCGCTGCTGCTGCTCGCAACGGTTGCAGCCTGGTTTGGCATGAACGACATTGCCAGCACAAAAACCTCCATCGCTGATCAGCTACCGGTGCTCAAACGCCTGCATCTGTGGCTGCTAGCGCTATTGTATCTGGCGACATTCGGCTCATTTATTGGTTTTTCCGCAGGTTTTGCCATGCTGGCGAAAACGCAGTTCCCTGACATTAACATTCTTAAACTGGCCTTTTTTGGGCCATTAATCGGCGCGTTGGCACGTTCTTTTGGTGGTGTGATTTCCGATAAATTCGGTGGTGTGCGCGTCACGCTGGCGAATTTTATCTTGATGGCGCTGTTCACCGCTATGTTGTTTCTCACGTTGCCCGATGCAGGTTCGCAGGGTAATTTCACCGCTTTTTACATCGTCTTCATGGGGTTGTTTTTATTGGCGGGTCTGGGAAGCGGATCGACTTTCCAGATGATTGCCGTCATCTTCCGGCAATTGACGATCAGCAAAGTCAAACTGCATGGTGGCAGCGACGAACAGGCTCAACATGAAGCCGTGACCGATACCGCTGCGGCGCTCGGTTTTATCTCTGCTATCGGCGCTGTCGGCGGCTTCTTCATTCCAAAAGCCTTCGGCACTTCACTGGCAATGACGGGTTCTCCGATCGGCGCGATGAAAATTTTTCTGGTGTTTTACATCGCCTGCGTTCTCGTGACCTGGCTGGTTTATGGGCGCCGAAAATCGCCTGCATCTAAATAATTCGAATACTGCCAAGCAGTGTAACCATCTTGCCCGTCAGGAGAAATGTCATGAGCAAGCTACTGGATCGCTTTCGTTACTTTAAGCAGAAAGGTGATACTTTCGCCAATGGTCACGGTCAGGTGATGAACACCAACCGTGATTGGGAGGACAGCTATCGTCAACGCTGGCAGTTCGACAAAATTGTTCGCTCCACTCACGGAGTAAACTGTACTGGCTCTTGTAGCTGGAAAATTTATGTGAAGAACGGCTTAGTCACCTGGGAAACCCAACAAACCGATTATCCTCGCACCCGTCCTGATTTGCCGAACCATGAACCGCGAGGCTGTCCGCGTGGTGCGAGTTACTCTTGGTATCTCTACAGTGCTAACCGCCTGAAGTTTCCGCTGGTTCGCAAGCGTCTGATTGCGCTGTGGCGTGATGCGCTTACGCAGCATAGTGATCCGGTCATGGCATGGGATGCCATCATGCAGGATCCGCAAAAGAGCAAAAGTTATAAATCAGCACGCGGCAAAGGGGGTTTTGTCCGCTCAAGCTGGAATGAGCTAAATCAGCTTATCGCCGCCGCTAACGTCTGGACTATCAAAAACTATGGCCCGGATCGCGTCGCAGGCTTTTCTCCCATCCCTGCGATGTCGATGGTTTCCTATGCCGCAGGAACACGCTATCTGTCACTACTCGGTGGCACTTGCCTGAGTTTTTATGACTGGTACTGTGACCTGCCACCCGCTTCACCCATGACCTGGGGTGAGCAAACCGATGTACCGGAATCCGCAGACTGGTATAACGCCAGTTACATTATCGCTTGGGGGTCGAACGTACCGCAGACCCGTACCCCGGACGCGCATTTTTTTACCGAAGTGCGCTACAAGGGAACAAAAACGATCGCCATCACACCGGATTATTCAGAAGTCGCCAAATTGTGCGATCAGTGGCTGGCGCCTAAGCAAGGCACCGACAGCGCACTGGCTATGGCGATGGGGCATGTGATCTTAAAAGAATTTCACCTTGATAACCCCAGCGACTACTTCATTAATTACTGCCGTCGTTATACCGACATGCCAATGCTGGTTATGCTTGACCCACGGGAAGACGGCAGTTATGTACCGGGACGGATGCTACGCGCTTCAGATCTGGTGAATGGTCTCGGAGAAAGCAATAACCCGGAATGGAAAACCGTTGCCATTAACAGTATCGGAGAGTTGGTTGCTCCTAACGGCTCGATTGGTTTTCGTTGGGGCGAAAAAGGAAAATGGAATCTGGAGCCATTGGCAGCAGGCAGTGAAACAGAATTACAACTGTCTCTGCTAGGCCACCATGACAGCGTGGCTGATGTTGCGTTTCCCTACTTTGGTAATAACGAAAACCTTGGCAGTCACGAAAGCAGCGAGGCGCAAGGACCAGTGCTTATGCGTCGTCTGCCTGCAAAAAGTATCGATCTTACCGATGGCAACCGTGGGCTGGTGGTCAGCGTTTATGATCTGGTGCTGGCAAATTATGGTCTCGAACGCGGCCTTAACGATGACAACGCAGCAAAAAATTATACTGAGATCAAAGCCTACAGCCCGGCATGGGCGGAGAAAATCACGGGGGTGCCACGCGCCCACATTGAGCAAATCGCACGTGAATTTGCCTATACTGCGCACAAAACCCACGGTCGCTCGATGATTATTCTCGGCGCAGGCGTTAACCACTGGTATCACATGGACATGAGTTATCGGGGAATGATCAACATCCTCGTGTTTTGCGGTTGTGTCGGTCAGAGCGGTGGCGGCTGGGCACATTATGTCGGGCAGGAAAAACTACGCCCTCAAACCGGCTGGCTGCCGCTGGCATTTGCGTTGGACTGGAACCGTCCGCCACGCCAGATGAACAGCACTTCGTATTTTTATAACCATACCAGCCAGTGGCGCTATGAAAAACTCACGGCACAGGAACTACTTTCTCCACTGGCTGATGCCTCTAAGTTTACCGGGCATCTGATCGACTTTAACGTTCGCGCCGAGCGCATGGGCTGGCTGCCTTCTGCACCACAGCTCAACATCAACCCACTGGCCATTAAAACGCGGGCCGATATTGCCGGACTGTCACCCGTGGATTACACCGTACAGGCTCTGAAATCAGGCGAAATACGCTTTGCCTGCGAGCAACCGGATAGCGGCAGCAATCACCCGCGTAACCTGTTTATCTGGCGTTCTAACCTGCTCGGTTCAGCCGGAAAAGGTCATGAATACATGCTCAAATATTTGCTGGGCACAGAACACGGCATTCAGGGCGAAGAGCTGGGATCAACAGATGATGTGAAACCGGAAGAGGTCGAGTGGCAGACGGCAGCGATCGAGGGCAAGCTTGATCTGGTGGTGACACTCGATTTCCGTATGTCCAGCACCTGTCTGTTTTCTGATGTCGTATTGCCGACTGCCACTTGGTATGAAAAAGACGACATGAACACCTCAGATATGCACCCGTTTATTCATCCGTTATCCGCTGCCGTTGATCCGGCTTGGGAATCGAAAAGTGACTGGGACATTTACAAAGGTATCGCCAGCGTCTTTTCACAGATTTGTGTCGGTCATCTAGGTAAAGAAACCGATGTGGTACTGCAACCATTACAACACGACTCCCCGGCAGAACTGTCGCAGCCGTTTGATATTCAGGACTGGCGCAAAAATGAATGTGATCTGATCCCCGGTAAGACTGCGCCAAATATCGTGGTTGTCGAGCGTGACTATCCGGCTATCTGGGAACGCTTTACCGCTCTGGGGCCGCTAATGGATAAACTCGGCAATGGCGGAAAAGGTATTTCGTGGAAAACGCAGGAAGAGGTCGATTTTCTCGGCAAGCTCAACTACATCAAACTTGATGGCCCGGCAAAAGGACAACCGCGTATCGAATCAGCCATAGACGCCGCAGAAGTGATCCTCACCCTCGCCCCGGAAACCAACGGCCATGTGGCAGTAAAAGCTTGGGAAGCCTTGGGGGAATTAACCGGGCGCGAGCACACGCATCTGGCGGTGAACAAACAGGACGAAAAAATCCGCTTCCGCGATATTCAGGCACAGCCGCGTAAAATTATCTCCAGCCCGACATGGTCAGGTCTGGAAAGTGAACATGTCTCCTATAACGCCGGATATACCAATGTTCACGAATTGATCCCGTGGCGCACACTTTCCGGCCGCCAGCAACTGTATCAGGATCACCTGTGGATGCGCGCTTTCGGTGAAAGTCTGGTGGCGTATCGCCCGCCGATTGACACCCGCAGCGTCAGCAAAATGAAAGCGATCCCGTCTAACGGATTCCCGGAAAAGGCGCTGAATTTCCTCACGCCACACCAGAAATGGGGAATTCACTCCACATACAGCGACAATCAATTGATGTTAACGTTGTCGCGAGGAGGGCCGATTGTCTGGATCAGCGAAGTGGACGCGCGGGAGCTGGGCATTGAAGATAACGACTGGATCGAAGCCTTCAACGCCAACGGGGCGCTGACAGCCCGTGCGGTGGTCAGTCAGCGCATTCCATCCGGCATGACCATGATGTACCACGCTCAAGAACGCATGATGAATATCCCCGGCTCGGAAGTGACGGGGCGTCGCGGTGGTATTCATAATTCAGTTACCCGTATCAGCCCGAAACCAACGCATATGATCGGCGGCTATGCACAACTGGCCTATGGTTTTAACTATTACGGAACCGTCGGCTCCAACCGCGATGAGTTCATCATGATCCGCAAAATGAAAAACATTAACTGGCTGGATGACGAAGGCCGAGATCAGGTGCAGGGGGCGAAAAAATGAAAATACGTTCGCAAATCGGTATGGTGCTTAATCTCGACAAATGTATTGGCTGCCATACCTGTTCGGTGACGTGTAAAAACGTCTGGACCGGGCGTGAAGGTATGGAATATGCGTGGTTCAATAATGTCGAAACCAAACCCGGCATTGGTTATCCCAAAAACTGGGAAGATCAGGAGAAATGGAAAGGCGGCTGGATCCGTGGGATCAGCGGTAAGCTAACACCGCGCCTTGGCGGTCGTGTGAGCGTGTTGTCGAAAATTTTCGCGAATCCGGTCGTCCCCGGCATTGACGACTATTACGAACCTTTCACCTACGATTATCAGAATTTACAACGCGCTCCGGAGGGTAAACATCTGCCCACGGCTCGTCCGCGTTCGCTGATTAGCGGCAAGCGGATGGATAAAATCGAGTGGGGACCGAATTGGGAGGAGTTGCTCGGTGGTGCGTTTGAAAAACGCGCCGGAGATAGGAACTTCGAAGCGATGCAGAAAGAAATGTACAGCCAGTTTGAAAATACATTCATGATGTATCTGCCCCGCCTGTGTGAACACTGCCTCAATCCAAGCTGCGTCGCCACCTGCCCAAGTGGTGCAATCTACAAGCGTGAGGAAGACGGCATTGTGCTGATTGATCAGGACAAATGCCGTGGCTGGCGCCTGTGCATCAGCGGTTGCCCGTACAAAAAAATCTACTTTAACTGGAAAAGCGGCAAATCAGAGAAATGTATTTTCTGCTATCCACGCATCGAATCCGGTCAGCCTACTGTCTGCTCTGAGACCTGCGTGGGGCGTATCCGTTATCTCGGCGTGTTGCTGTACGATGCGGACCGAATCGAGGAAGCGGCGAGCACCGAACATGAAACCGATCTGTACGAGCGCCAATGCGAGGTGTTTCTCAACCCGAATGATCCTGTCGTCATTGAAAACGCGCTGAAACAGGGAATTCCGCAAAACGTCATTGAAGCGGCGCAAAAATCGCCGGTCTACAAAATGGCGATGGACTGGAAGCTGGCGTTGCCGCTCCATCCGGAATACCGCACGCTGCCGATGGTCTGGTATGTGCCGCCGCTGTCACCGATTCAGTCTGTCGCAGAGGCAGGCGCTTTACCGCATAACGGCAATATCCTGCCAGCGGTGGAAAACCTGCGTATTCCGGTGCAGTATCTGGCAAACATGCTCAGTGCAGGCGATACCGGCCCGGTATTGCGCGCCCTGAAACGCTTGATGGCAATGCGTCACTACAAACGTTCACAAACCGTCGAAGGCGTTACTGATACCCGCGCTTTGGATGAAGTGGATCTCGGCATCGAACAGGCCGAAGAAATGTACCGCTATCTGGCTATTGCCAACTATGAAGACCGTTTTGTGATCCCCTCCAGCCACCGTGAGATGGCGCGTGACGCCTTCCCGGAACGCAACGGTTGCGGTTTTTCTTTCGGCGATGGCTGCCACGGTTCGGACACTAAATTCAATTTGTTTAATAGTCGCCGCATTGATGCGATCAACGTTGCTGAAGTGCATGATCACAAGGAGGACAAATAATGAAGATCCTGAAAGTGATCAGCATGTTGCTTGAGTATCCTGACGCCTTATTGTGGGAGACGTTGCGGGAAAACCGCGATGAGCTGGAAGCACTGGTTCAACACGATTCCCCGGCGTTATTGCCTTTGGTAGCAGAAATGCTGGACACCGCAGTACTCGATCAGCAGGCGAAATGGTGTGAGATTTTCGAACGCGGCCGTGCCACTTCGTTGCTGTTGTTTGAGCATGTTCATGGTGAATCCCGTGATCGCGGTCAGGCGATGGTTGACCTGCTATCACAATACGAGCAGGCCGGTTTACAGCTCGATTGCCGTGAATTGCCTGATCATCTGCCGCTTTATCTGGAATATCTGAGCATCCTGCCGTCTGATGAAGCACGGGAAGGTTTACAGAATGTCGCACCGATTCTGGCATTGATTGGCGGCCGCCTGAAACAGCGGCAATGCCATTACTATCAGCTGTTTGATTCGCTGCTGGCACTGGCTCATAGCCGATTAACCAGTGACAGCGTGATCCAACAAGTGGCGGGTGAGCCACGTGATGACACCCGTCAGGCACTGGATGCGGTGTGGGAAGAGGAACAGGTGAAGTTCATCGAAAATAACGCCACCGCCTGCGACAGTTCCTCGCGGCTAGACGATCAACGAAGCTATCAGCAAAATCAGCAACACCGCTTTATCCGGGATGTCGCGCCACAATATATTGATGTCCAAGCCGGAGGCCCAAAATGATCCAGTATCTTAACGTCTTCTTTTACGATATTTACCCGTATCTGTGCGGGACGGTTTTCTTGCTGGGTAGCTGGTTACGTTATGACTACGGCCAGTACACTTGGCGCGCCGCCTCCAGCCAGATGCTCGATAAACGCGGCATGGTGCATTGGTCAAACTTGTTCCATATCGGCATTCTGGGTATTTTCTTCGGTCATCTGGTCGGGCTGTTAACGCCGCACTGGGTGTATGCTTGGTTTCTTCCTGTTGCCGTGAAACAGCAAATGGCGATGATCCTCGGTGGTATATGTGGTGTACTGACGCTGGTGGGGGGGATCGGGTTGCTCATCCGCCGTCTGTTCAACCCGCGCATTCGTGCAACGTCCACCACAGCGGATATTCTGATTCTCAGCGTTCTGTTGATTCAGTGCCTGCTGGGTCTGTCGACGCTGCCGTTTTCTGCGCAACATCTGGATGGTAGCGAAATGATGAAACTGGTGGGTTGGGCGCAGTCGGTCGTCACGTTCCGGGGCGGGGCATCGCAGCATCTCGATGGCGTGGCGTTTATTTTTCGCGTCCATCTGGTGCTGGGAATGACGATTTTCCTGCTGTTCCCGTTCACCCGTCTGGTTCACGTATGGAGCGCACCGCTGGAGTATTTCACACGGCGCTATCAGGTGGTGAGATCCCGTCGTTAGCTAATAGCGATTTTAGTCGCTGGTTTTATCTCAGATTCCATCTCCGTTTCGGGGATGGAAAACCACTTACAAAACCATGTGAGAGTTGATTGATATCTCCCCGCAACACGGGGAGATATAAGAAGTATCTTGAAAGGTGAGGCTATAAACCGCTGACAGTAATTACATCGATCGTAATTAAATCGACCGTAATTAAGTCAGTCGTAATTAAATTGATCACAATTAAATCGCCACCGGCGCTTTAATGCCGGGATGGGGATCGTAACCTTCGATTTCAAAGTCTTCGAATCGATACTCAAACAGAGAGGCAGGCTTACGCTTGATAACCAGTTTCGGCAAGGCACGTGGTTCGCGGCTTAACTGTAGCTGAGTTTGCTCCAGATGGTTGTTATAGAGGTGGGTATCGCCGCCCGTCCAGACAAAATCACCCACGTCCAGATTGCACTGCTGTGCCATCATATGGACTAACAACGCATAGCTGGCAATGTTGAATGGCAGCCCCAAGAATACATCACAGGAGCGCTGGTAAAGCTGGCAGGAAAGTTTGCCGTCGGCAACGTAAAACTGGAAGAAAGCATGACATGGCGCCAGTGCCATTTGATCCAGCTCACCGACATTCCACGCAGAAACAATGATCCGGCGTGAATCCGGGTCACGTTTTAATTGTTCAATAACGTTGGTTAACTGATCAATCTGACGACCGTCCGCCGCCCCCCAGGCGCGCCATTGTTTGCCATAAACCGGCCCCAGATCACCCTTTTCATCGGCCCATTCATCCCAGATAGTGACGCCATTATCATGCAGGTATTGGGTATTGGTATCACCATTCAGGAACCACAACAGTTCATGAATGATGGAACGAAGATGGCAACGTTTGGTTGTGACCAGCGGAAAGCCTTCCTGCAAATTGAAACGCATCTGATGGCCAAAGATCGAGCGTGTTCCTGTGCCTGTTCGATCATCTTTTGCTGTGCCCTCTGCCAGCACTTTTTTCATTAAATCCAGATACTGCTTCATTTTGCCTCTTGCTCTGTTTCTTTGTCGTCTTGCGTTTTATTACGGATATTCGTTTTGTCTTTGGATGAATCGCTTTTTGATAGATTGCTTTTTGATAGATTGCTTTTTGATAGATCGTGAGGACATTTATAGGCCCAGACCATCATGATAATTCCGATCAAAATCATCGGGATGGAAAGAATCTGCCCCATACTGACCCCTTCAAACAACCCAAGTTGGGCGTCAGGCTGGCGGAAAAACTCAACAATGATGCGGAATGCGCCGTAGCCAATCAGGAATAGCCCCGATACGCTGCCCATCGGGCGCGATTTACGGATAAACAAATTAAGGATGATAAACAGGACAATGCCTTCCAGTACCATCTCATACAGTTGTGACGGGTGACGGGGCAGAGAGCCATACTTTTCCAGAATCGGCCACAAAGAAGGATCTTGGTTTGCCAGTGCGATATCTTCACTGCGGGAGCCGGGAAATAACATGGCCCACGGCGTATCAAGTGTGACGCGTCCCCACAATTCACCATTAATAAAGTTACCGATACGCCCCATACCTAAACCAAAAGGCACCAGTGGCGCGACAAAATCGGCGGTTTGCAAAAAATGTCGCTTGGTTCTGCGGGAGAACCACCACATGGCACAAATTACGCCGATCAGGCCGCCGTGGAAAGACATGCCGCCATCCCAGACTTTAAACAGATACAGCGGATTCGCCAGAAACATCGGTAAGTTATAGAACAGAACGTAACCAAGACGCCCGCCAAGGAATACGCCGACAAAACCGGCATACAGCAAGTTTTCAACTTCGTTTTTACTCCAGCCACTGTTTGGTTTTGCTGCGCGGCGATTGGCTAACCACATCGCAAAGACAAAACCAACCAGATACATAAAACCGTACCAATGGAGAGATACGGGACCGATTGAAAACATAACAGGGTCAATATTAGGAAATGCCAGATAGCTAGTGCTCATCGTTCCCCACTAAGAATTAGAAATAGGTTGTATGAATGAAATCGTATGAATGAAATCGTGTAAATGAAATCCGTTAAATCTGGATATAATAGCGCCTGAAGGCAAATAATAGCACGGGCAGTTAAATGCCACCACGCACCAACCCGCCCAAACCGTGGCTTTCCATAAACGTGGCGGAAACCGCCCTCACCTGTTGGCTGGTTTCGGCTGCCAGAACGTCATCGATAAAAGGCGCCAGCTCTCCAGAATCCAGATGATGCAGCAGGTACTTGATACGTGGAATACTTCGCCCACTCATGCTCAGGCTGCGATAACCCAGCCCTATCAAGATCAGCGCTCCCATCGGCAACGCGGCCATTTCGCCACAAACACTGACAGGCAAACCAATGCGCTGGCTTTCATCAAAAATCTGTTTTAACGCCCTTACCACCGCCGGATGCAGGTTGTCGTAGAGAGAAGCAACATGGGTGTTATTGCGATCTACCGCCAATAAATACTGGGTCAAATCGTTTGTGCCGATAGAGATAAAATCAACCCGATTCTTCAATTGTGGCAACATCAGGATCAGAGAAGGCACCTCTATCATGATGCCAATCTGTGGCATCGTAATGGCCGTGGCAACAGAGAGTTCAACTTCTGATTTCGCCTTATCGATAAGCTTTTTGGCTTCATCAATTTCTTCGATACTGCTGACCATTGGCAGCAATATTTTCAGGTTTCCGGCCGGAATATTGGCTCTCAGCATTGCCCTGAGCTGAGTTAAGAATATTTCCGGCTGATCCAGCGTGACGCGAATTCCCCGCCAGCCAAGACTGGGATTTTCCTCTGTGATGGGCATGTAGGGCAGATGTTTATCCGCACCAATATCCAATGTTCGCAAGATCACGGTCTTATCAGGGAAAAGTTCAAGCATTTCCTGATAACGATTAGTCTGCTCATCTTCTGACGGGAAACCGTTGTGCAGCATAAAAGGGATTTCAGTACGATACAAGCCAACGCCGTCAATACTCTCGCTGATTTGTTGCTCATATTTCAGGCACAAGCCCGCATTGAGTTGCACCCGTACCCTTTCTCCGCTTTTGAGGCAGGCTTTTTGTTGTAGCTCTCCTTCCGCCAATTTACTCAGAGACTGTTCTTCTGCAAAAATTTGTTGATATTCCTGAATAATTAACGGATTTGGCTCGATGAAAAACTCGCCGCGATAACCATCCAGAATCAACATTCGTTCATGCAAGAGCTCAGGCTGAATATCCGCCCCCATAATCGCCGGTATGCCCAGCGCCCTGACCAATATGGCCGCATGAGAATGGGTTGCGCCATCCCGCACAATCACACCTGCCAGCTTATCCTGCGGGATTTCAGCCAGTAAATTGGCGCTGAGTTCATCAGCAACCAGAATAAAATTTTCCGGCCACTGATTGGCACCGGTAAAAGAATCATCCAGATGGAACAACACCCGTTGCCCTAGCGCCCGTAAATCAGACGCTCTTTCCCGCATATAAGGGTCTTGCAGGCTGGCAAATTGGGCCGCGTATTTTTCAATAACCGTTTTGACCGACCATTGCGCAATAAATCCGTTATCGACGGAAGAAAACAGATCCTGTTTAAGTTTAGGGTCGTTCAGTAAGTGTGAGTAGAGATCAAAAATAGCGGCGCTTTCTTTCTGTGAATTGGCGGTGAAACGTTTGCTTATCCGGCGGCATTCTGCTGTTGCCTGTTCAAGCGCGAGCGTCAGGCGGGAGCGTTCGGCCTGATAATCCAGCGTAGAGGCTTCGCAGACGTGTTCCAATGAAGGCTGGGAACAATCCTGCCAGCCCTGAGCCATCGTAATGCCGCTGGAAACCGCCAGCGCCTTGATGCGTGCCTGCTGATACTGACCAAACAGCCCTCTGGTCTGCGCCTGAGACAAAATCGCCGCCAGTTGCATGGCAAGAGTCACCATAAACGACTCTTCACTCTCATCAAATAGGCGGCGATGGCTTTGTTGGACGACCAGAATACCCTGCAATTGGCGGCGATAAATAATCGGCACGTCTAAAAAGGCCCGCAGATTTTCTTCTTTTACTTGGGGAATATATTTGAAACTGGGATGCTCACGAACATCAGCAAGATTGATTAATTTCGATAAACGCCCGACTTCACCAACGACACCTTCATCAAAGGAAAGGCTGACGATACGCTTTTCCTTTTTTCGCAACCCTTTGGTTGCCATCAGGTAATAACATCGATGCCGATGATCAGCCAGATAAATAGAACAGACTTCTGCATTAATGGCGAGGCAGGTTTCATTGACTAATAGCTCAAGCGCTTCCGATAAATCCGTTGCCATCGCAACCTTTTCAACAATGTCCCGCAAGCGCATGAGCATAGTAATTACCTGACTTTTACCTAACTTCTTTTACGACGATATACATAAGTTGAATAGGAGGGCGAAACAGATTCCTGCATCGGCATGACCGTGGAAGCAAATTCTTTCATCACCCGACGGTAAACATCTCGTTTAAAAGAGACAACCTGCCTGACAGGATACCAATAACTTACCCAACGCCAGCCATCAAACTCCGGCGTGCTGCTTCGCTGCACATTAATTTCTGTGTCACTACAGAGAAGCTGCAATAAAAACCAACGTTGCTTCTGCCCGATACACACGGGTTTTGTATCCCAACGCACCAAACGCTTGGGTAATTTGTAACGCAACCAGCTACGGGTGGAAGCTAAAACCCGCACGTCTTTGCGATTTAAACCAACTTCTTCGAACAACTCGCGATACATCGCTTGTTCTGGTGATTCCCCCGGCTTAATACCTCCCTGAGGAAACTGCCAGGAATGCTGCCCATAACGACGAGCCCACAGCACTTGCCCTTGACGATTACAAATTACAATTCCTACATTCGGGCGGTAGCCATCATCATCGATCACCGGACTACCTCTCGATTAAACGTATTTGAAAAGATAGCTAATTGTTTCACACTCATCTCAAGCGGTAAACATCTATACCTTTCATTGTGCAAATTGCCCTTTTTGTTCGCGGCAGCTTGAAAGACGACGGGTATAGATAATGACTTTGCAGTCATAGGCTAAGCCTCTACAATACCGCCATCTCAGTAATGTATAACTGCATTCTTATAAATACAGAAAGGAGAGTAAAGTGTTGAAGCGTTTATTTTTCCAATTTATCGCCATCAGTGCGTTATCAATTTCTGCCAGTGCCTTTGCTCAGGCAGCGCAGGCCAAACCTACATTGACCGTTTATACTTATGATTCCTTTGCCTCTGAATGGGGCCCGGGTCCGGTGATTAAAAAAGCCTTTGAAGCGGAATGTGGCTGTGAACTGAAACTCGTTGCGCTGGAAGATGGTGTGTCTTTGCTGAATCGCATCAGAATGGAAGGCAAAAAAACGCCTGCCGATATTGTGCTGGGGTTGGATAATAACCTGATTCAAGCCGCTCAGCAGACCGGCTTATTTACCCCAAGCCATATTGACAGCGCAAAATTGAAATTACCGCTTGCATGGAATAACACCACCTTTATTCCCTACGATTACGGTTATTTTGCTTTTATTTATAACAAGAATACGTTACCCAATCCGCCCACAAGCATGGCGGAATTAATTAATAATGCCCAAAATTGGAAAATTATTTATCAGGATCCACGCACCAGCACGCCGGGGCTAGGTTTTTTGCTCTGGATGCAGGAGCTTTATGGTGACAAGACTGCACAGGCATGGCAGAAAGTTGCCAAGAAAACACTGACCGTCACCAAAGGCTGGAGTGAGGCTTACGGGCTGTTCCTGAAAGGGGAAGGCGATATGGTGCTCAGTTATACCACCTCGCCGGGCTACCATATTATGTCCGAGAAAAAAGACAATTACGCTGCCGCCATCTTCAGCGAAGGGCATTATCTCCAGATTGAAGTGGCTGCGCAGCTCGCTTCCAGCAAACAGCCAGAACTGGCACAAAAGTTCATGCAGTTTATGGTTTCCCCAGCCTTCCAGCAGGCCATTCCGACCACACAATGGATGTATCCCGTGATTGATATTCCGCTGCCGGCGGTTTTCAAACAGCTGCCCGTACCGGCAAAATCACTGCAATTCAATGCGGATGAAGTCGCCAAGCACCGAACACAATGGATTCGTACATGGCAAACCGCTGTAAGCCGTTAATCGCGGGTTGGCTATTGCCGGGGGTGATCACCTCCGGCCTGTTGCTTTGCATTGCTGTTGCCGCTTTTGGTGCGCTTTGGTTCTCTACGACCGGGTTTTCTGCCACGGGCGATAATTGGCAGGCATTGTTGAGCGACAGCTATTTGTGGCATGTCATTCGTTTCACTTTCTGGCAGGCGTTTTTATCGGCCCTGTTTTCGGTCTTTCCTGCCCTGTTTTTGGCAAGAGCGCTCTACCGCCGTCGTTTTCCGGGCAGAACGCTTTTTTTGCGCCTGTGTGCCATGACGCTGGTGCTGCCAGTGTTAGTCGCACTGTTTGGTATCCTGACGGTTTATGGCCGTCTGGGCTGGCTGGCGAATTTTTGCCAGTGGATAGGCATTGAATACCGTTTCGCCCCTTACGGCCTGCAAGGTATTTTGCTGGCGCATATCTTCTTTAATATGCCAATGGCAACGCGGTTATTACTCCAGTCATTGGAAAATATTGCCGTGGAGCAACGGCAGCTTGCCGCCCAACTTGGCATGAATGAATGGCAACATTTTCGTTTTGTCGAATGGCCTTACCTGCGCCGCCAGATATTGCCGACCGCCGCACTGATTTTCATGCTCTGTTTTGCCAGTTTCGCCACTGTACTGACATTGGGCGGCGGACCGGCAGCGACGACGATTGAACTCGCCATTTATCAGGCCATTAAATATGACTACGATCTGGGTCAGGCCGCGCTGCTCGCGCTGATCCAGCTTTTCTGCTGTCTGGGTCTGGTGTTGCTGAGCCAAAAACTCAAAGGGATCATTTCGGTCGGCCATAGCTATCAACAACAGTGGCACAATCCGCAGGATTCATGGCTGAAAAAGCTCTGCGACGGTGGCGTTATCGTCCTCGCCTTACTGTTTTTGCTGCCGCCGTTACTGGCCGTCATTGTGGATGGCCTGAACAATACGTTGCTCGATGTGCTCAGTAAACCGGCGTTATGGCAGGCTTTCACCACGTCGGTGATTATCGCGCTGGGCGCGGGGGTTTTATCTGTTCTGCTGACCATGATGCTGCTGTGGAGCAGCCGGGAGCTGCGCCTCCGGCATTTTTCTCGCTGGGGGCAGGCGATGGAAAGCAGTGGATTGTTAATTCTGGCGATGCCGGGCATTGTCCTTGCCACCGGTTTTTTTATTCTGCTGAATGATACCGTTGGCCTGCCTGACTCACCTTATGGATTGGTTATCCTGACCAATGCGTTGATGGCTATTCCTTACGCATTGAAAGTGCTGGATAACCCCATGCGGGATCTGGCTGAGCGCTACAATCCGCTGTGCCGCTCTCTGCATATTCAGGGTCTAAACCGCCTGCGCTGGATTGAACTGAAGGCGCTGAAAATTCCGCTGGCGCAGGCACTGGCGTTTGCCAGTGTGCTATCCATCGGTGATTTTGGTGTGGTGGCGCTGTTTGGTAACGAGGATTTCCGTACCCTGCCTTTCTATCTTTATCAACAAATCGGCGCCTATCGCAGTCAGGATGGTGCAGTAACGGCGTTCCTGCTCCTGCTTCTCTGTTTTATTTTGTTCAGTGTGATTGAACGCTTACCGGGCCGACGCCATGATTAAACTTGAAAATGTGCTTTATACGTATGAACAAAATTCTCATGAACGGCTCGACATGCGTTTCCACGTCAATATTGCGGCGGGAGAACGTGTTGCCATCCTCGGCCCCAGCGGCGCAGGTAAAAGCACATTATTAAGTTTGATGGCGGGTTTTCAATTTGCAGAAAGCGGCCATATTTGGCTGAATGATGAAAATCATACTTGCACTGCACCTGCCAAACGCCCGGTTTCCATGTTATTTCAGGAAAATAACCTGTTTTCCCATCTGACCATTGAGCAAAATATTGGTTTAGGTTTGCATCCCGGCCTGAAATTGGATGCGCAACAACGGCAGGTGTTGCAACAAATTACCGCGCAAGTTTCACTGACAGAACACCTGCCTCGCCTGCCAGCCCAACTTTCCGGTGGTCAGCGCCAACGCGCCGCACTGGCGCGCTGTCTAGTTCGTCAGCAACCGATTTTACTGCTGGATGAACCCTTTTCCGCCCTCGATCCTGCTTTACGCAATGAAATGCTGGAGTTGTTGGATCAGGTCTGTCGTGATCGCAAACTGACGTTGCTGATGGTTTCCCATAACCTTGATGACGCTGCCAAAATCGCCCCACGCGCTTTGCTGATTGTGGATGGAAAAGTTTATTATGATGGTGCGACGGAGAAACTGGTGAAAGGTGAAGTGCCGGAGGCGCGGGTGTTGGGGATATTTCAATAAATATAAATATAAAAAGATATTATCGAAAAAATCTCCAGATTTTTCATCCAAAAAAATCTGGAGAATGTACATTTTTTTCCATTTATTTGAGTAATCCATTCAACAAGTAAAAAGTAACTATAGTAAAAACTGCGCTATTTCATTTTCTTCAAAAATGGTAAGGGATTTTCCCTGAATTCATTATTTATTCCTTTTGTTGTGAAGGTATTATTATCGTTTATCGTTACCTCATTGTAATGAGAATAAAAAGTTCGGCGCGGAGAATGAATGTCACGCCTGAATGTATTTTCTGAAAGGTTTCCGTGAGAATATTTCCCAAGACCCACTGTTTTAGCTTCCTCAAGCAAGAAAGGATGGATACTTTGGTTTAGATCGTCATTAGTAAGACGTTTTCCCTCCAAATTATGCAGAACATGAAGAAGTTCATGAAATACTATGCAGGCATTTTCTTTTATTATTTCCTCGCCTTGTATTTTATTATCTTGTTTAAGATGACAATAAAAATCAGATCCCGTTCCTCGATAACTGTCAGCATAACGATCCTCATAGGCCTTAACTGCCGTTTCATTGGTTTTGAGATGAATAGATATTTTAAGTTGTTTCTTTCGTAATTCTGAATCAATTCGTTGGAGTAACTGACGGCCTGCCATTGATGATTTTATTTTAATCATTGCGTTATCAAGTGATGTCAGTTGCTCGTTATCATAGCTGACAAAAGAGATATTCTGATTGTTATAAAACCATTTTCGCCTAAAGTTTTCTTTATGCTGTGTTTCGTCTATTCGCGTGGGAGCTTGCGGTGGTAATTTTAAAAAAGTAGGGCGTTGCATATATATATCCTTAAAAAATAAATAAAAACTTATTTCTCATTCATATTAAACGAATTAAATTGATCAATACCATAATGCACGGCAAAATGCTATTTGATACTACTATAAAGATTTATTGGATTCACTTAAACATTTTTTTATTAAACCTCGTTCAATTCATTAGATTTATTTTTGAGGATATTGATATGTCAATTGAATATATTTTACGTGATGCTGCATTGAACGCACAAAACTCATTTAAAGGGAAATCTTTTAATATTGGGTATTGTGATCTCAATATCTTACCAGAAGAAAAAAGAGCATTTTATACTGATGAAGGATTAGATCGCAGATGCGATGCTTTCGAAAAAATACGTGATCGATTATTAACTGTCAGGCAACCCAGTAATAGAATTTATGATTATCTGGTATCACATAAAAATTCATTTTTAGTCGGAAATTGTCTTTTATTAGCTATTTTCGCTTTACAATATTTAAAAAAAACACATAAAACAACACTTTGTCAGCTTTATTATTCCCCCGATACTAATATTTCAGAATTAACCTCACTATTAACTTTACAATTAATTGTAACACTCAGGCCTTATAATCATGCTTTTGCCTTAATCTGCCCTCCTAGTTATACTTTGCCAAAACCTAAAGCTGGGCAAATATATTTACCAAATCAATTTCCTGATGATTCTTGGGTTTGTGATCCTTGGGCTAATATCGTTTGCCCTGCCAATAATTATAATAATCAATGGAGTATTAGAATGAGAGAATGGAATTTCAAAGGAAAAAATCTCTATCTTTCTCGCTCTAATTCTCCACAAGATAATGATTATAATTTATCTCCATTAGGAAAATATGCTTATACGATAGTGAGCAGAAGCCAGACAACCATTAATGAATTGATTACTATCTATCCCAATGGAGATAGTAAAATAACAACTCATCATTCATCCAGAAGATGTAATATAATATAAGTTCAAAAAAATTAATAAATTATACCAATCTAACTTCAATTTACAAATTTCAAAACAATATAAATAGTTATATCTTCCCGCGTAGCAGGAAGATATAATGTACAACTTGAAACACATGGAATGTATTCTAAATCATTATTGTTTATTATATTTAATTCCATTTATTTCCACAGAAATCTCGGCAATATTTTTCACAACCAGCGGCCAGAATGAACTTTTCTTTTTATTTTTTTTCATAAAACACGGTTAAATAAGTTTGATTGGAAGGTATGCCATCTGCATCTTTTAATTCCGCGCCACTGAGTGTGAAAAATATGATGAAAGTCACGTTGTTTTTAAATCATAAAATTGGTGCGGAATGACGGTTATATGATTAAAATAACTTTTTTTATAATTTTTATAATGATCGCCCTCTATATACTGGAGTTGTTTTTGATAGCTTTTTCTTTTAAAGACGTGTCGTACATTTTCATCATCCTTATATTTTTCAAGAAAATCATTCATCACTTTTATTTCTGATGGAATTAAATAACAACTAATCATTATTGGTGGATAGCCTTGATTATCATAGTGATTCTTTACCTCTTCAAAGCGTTCCACTGCTACCGTATATCTTCTTCTTATTAATTGTTCAGATATTCCATATATCAAATCACCTTTATGAAATTTATCTCTGAATGGGGGTTCAAATGGCATATATTAATCTCGATTATATTTAATATGTTTTAAAATTAATTTTTTATAGCATATATTTTTCAAAAATAATATTGTTATTGGGATATACCAATCCAACTTCAAGTTGCAGTTTACAAAACAATGTGAATGCTTATATCTCCCCGCTGTGCTGGGAGATATAAGACGCACCTTGAAAGGCGACTAGTACAGTTATTTAAAAATATTCCAATTATAAATAAATTTTCAAAATGATAAGGAATAATCACTATTGATACTTTCATTATTATGAAAAAGTATATATAAAAACCAATATTTATATATTCAATAAACTTCAAGTGGCAATTCGCAAAACGGCGGATATAACCCGCATTTTAAAGTTGGATTGATATACTTACCGAGTTTTATATATCAATTTGCCATAAAAAATAACTGTATAAATAAACAGTAAATGCTATAATTAACGTCATTCCCTTAACTGGCTGAATATTATGCAGACAAATCATGTTGAGCAAGGTTTCATCCTGTCTCGCCACTGGAAAGATACGCCATCCGGTATCGAGTTGGTGTATTGGTTAGCTACGGATAACGGTAGCCGACGCATCACGATCCCTTATCAGAAAGCGGTCGCGTTTATTCCTCAACATGATGTACCGAAGGCTGAGCGCCTGCTGGCGCAGGAACGCCATTATGAACTGAAAAAATTGCCACTGAAAGATTTTAACCGTCAGTCCGTCTGTGCTTTGTATTGTTTGCAATATCGTCAGCTTCAGCATCTGGAAAAAGTGTTCAGGGAACAGAATATTCCTCTGTATGAAACCGATATCCGCCCGCCGGATCGCTTTATGATGGAGCGTTTTATTACCGCGCCGATCTGGTTCGGCCAGAAACCGGATGGAAGTTATCAGCTAAAACCGAATCCAGACTATCGCCCTAGCCTGAAATGGGTTTCTCTGGATATCGAAACCAGTCAGCATGGTGAGCTGTATTCCATTGGTTTAGCCGGTTGCGGTGATAAAACCGTGTTTATGCTGGGGCCGGAAAACGGTGAAAAACAGGCGCTGGATTTCAATCTGGAGTATGTTGCCAGCCGCCCGCAACTGTTGGAAAAACTGAACGAATGGCTGGCGTTTTACGATCCTGACGCCATTATCGGCTGGAGCCTGATCCAATTTGATTTAAAGGTGCTCCAAAAACATGCTGAACGCTACAATATTCCGCTCCTATTCGGGCGCGGAAGGCGTTCACTGGAGTGGCGTGAGCACGGCTTTAAATCCGACCATTTTTTCGCCTCCGCAGAAGGCCGCCTTATCATTGACGGCATCGATGCGCTGAAAATGGCCACCTGGAAATTTCCTTCATTCAGCCTTGAATATGTCGCGCAGGCATTACTGGGTGAAGGAAAGGCCATCGACAGCCCTTACGACCGGATGGATGAAATTAATCGCCGCTTTCAGGAGGATAAACCCGCTCTCGCCCACTACAATTTGCAGGATTGTATTCTGGTCAACCGGATTTTTGAAAAAACCGATCTGATGGCGTTTTTGCTGGAGCGGGCGACGGTAACCGGGTTAGCGGTGGATCGTGCCGGAGGTTCGGTTGCGGCATTCACACATCTTTATTTGCCACGTATGCACCGTATCGGTTATGTCGCGCCTGTACAACCGCCGATGGTCACGGATCACAGCCCCGGCGGTTTTGTGATGAACTCCTTTCCGGGGCTGTATGATTCGGTGCTGGTGCTGGATTACAAAAGCCTTTACCCCTCGATTATCCGCACGTTTCTGATCGACCCGGTAGGCATGGTGGAAGGCCTTGCCTATCCGGATGATGAACATGCTGTGCCCGGCTTCCGGCAGGCGTTTTTTTCCCGTACTCAGCACTGTCTGCCGGATATCGTGACGCAAATCTGGCAAGCGCGTGACAAGGCGAAAAAGCAGCAGAACGCGCCGCTGTCTCAGGCTCTGAAAATTATCATGAACGCTTTTTATGGCGTGCTGGGTGCTTCCGGCTGCCATTTTTTTGACCCGCGCCTGACTTCATCCATCACTATGCGCGGGCACCAGATTATGCACCAAACCCGTGATTTGATTGAATCGCAAGGCTATCAGGTGATTTATGGCGATACCGATTCTACGTTTGTCTGGTTGAAAAATCCTCATTCCGAACAAGAAGCCAGCCGGATTGGTCACTCATTGACAGAATTCGTCAATCAATGGTGGAAAGAGCATCTGAAAACGTCGTTCAATCTGGACAGTACGCTGGAGCTGGAATTTGAAACCCACTACCGGCGCTTCCTGATGCCGACGGTCAGGGGCACTGAAGAAGGCAGCAAAAAACGTTATGCCGGCCTGAGCGGCGATAAAGTGGTGTTTAAGGGGCTGGAAACGGTAAGAAGTGACTGGACACCACTGGCGCAGACATTCCAGCAAGAGCTGTATTCGCTGATTTTTCACCGGCAGCCGTACCGGGATTACATTCGGATTTACGTTGCCCGCACTTTGGCCGGTGAATTTGATGATCGATTGATTTACCGAAAACGGCTGCGCCGCCATCTTGCTGAATATCAGCGCAACGTTCCGCCTCACGTCAGGGCGGCGCGGCTGGCGGATGAGTATAACCAGCGAAAAAACCGGCCATTGCAATACCAACATGGCGGTTGGATCAGCTATATGATGACTCAATCCGGCCCTGAACCTTTGGAAAACCTGACGGCACCGCCGGATTACCAACACTATATCGATAAGCAAATCATGCCGATTGCCGACGCCATCCTGCCGTTCCTTCAGGATGATTTCACTACTTTGTTGAATGGGCAGATGAATTTGTTTTTGACGTAATTAAGATATTATTATTGACAATTGGTCTACGTTGACTAATTGATAATATATTAATATGTTAGATTACTTTTGGAACAAAAAATGGATTGGCTTAACTCGTTATCTTCAAAAAATAGTTTCTAAATTGGCCTTTCTTGCAAAGGCCAATTTTCGTCACGATACCTTCAAGCGTTACTCGTTGACCAACACCGCTGAAAGATGTGCTTCTTCTTCCTTACGCAATGTCATGATTTCACAGCCGTTGTCGGTGACGACGATGGTGTGCTCATATTGCGCTGACCAGCCGTGATCCTTGGTTTTGACGGTCCAGCCGTCTTTCATGGTGCGGATGCGGTAATCACCGGCGTTGACCATCGGTTCAATGGTGAATGCCATGCCTTTTTGCAGCACGACGCCGTTGTCATCCGCATCATAATGCAGAACGTGCGGTTCTTCGTGGAAAACGCGGCCGATGCCGTGACCGCAATATTCGCGCACCACGGAGTAGTCATTGCCTTCGACAAATTGCTGAATCGCTTTGCCAATGGTGCGCAGGCGGATGCCCGGTTTCACCATTTTCAGAGCCAGATACAGGCTTTCCTGAGTGATGCGGCACAGGCGTTCGCCCTGAATGGTGGGTTTGCCGACAATAAACATCTTGGAGGTATCACCGTGAAACTCGTCTTTAATCACCGTCACATCGATGTTAACGATATCACCTTCTTTCAGTACTTTGTCATCGCTCGGAATACCGTGACAAATCACATCGTTAACAGAAATACAGACGGATTTTGGAAAGCCGTGGTAACCGAGACAGGCAGAAATCGCCTGTTGAGTCACAGTGATATGTTCGTGACAGATGCGGTCAAGTTCACCGGTGGTCACGCCTGCTTTAACGTAAGGTTCGATCATCTCCAGAACTTCGGCGGCCAAACGTCCGGCAACGCGCATTTTCTGAATGTCTTCATCTGTTTTGATTGTAATAGCCATGAAATTAGTCCATCAGAACCGAGAAATTACCGATTCTTTGATATGCATTAAGGAAAAAATGATAGGAGTAATGGTATCAGCCCACCTTATTTCTAACAACTTATACCCGCCGTCTTTCAAGCCGCCTCTTTGTTGGCTGCGCTCATTCACCCCGGCCACCGTTTTTATGAACACACGGTTATCTATGCTTCCGGGGATGAGACTCCCTTGCCGCCGCGATGCAACTCGAAATCCTTAGGGTATGTTTAATTGCAATCATTGATAACAAAGGAGGCGAAAGTAATAACAAATGTTGGTGTCCAAACGCGATTTATGGTATAAAGCGCGCCGATATTCCGTGTCATTGTCTCTTTTCGGGAGGCGAAATGGCGGAATACAAAATAAACTCATTTGTGTACATAACACACACAGATCGGCACATACACCGGGGTGCTCTTATGTGGCAGGTTTTATCAGAATAGCCTCTGAAAGCCACAGTTAATGAGTCGGTGTCATGGGATCTGTGGAGGCATAACCCCAACTAACTTTATAGAGGTCTAAAATGGCAACTGTTTCCATGCGCGATATGCTGCAAGCGGGCGTTCACTTCGGTCACCAGACTCGTTACTGGAACCCAAAAATGAAACCTTTCATCTTTGGTGCTCGTAACAAAGTACATATCATCAACCTGGAAAAAACTGTTCCAATGTTCAACGGCGCTCTGGCTGAATTGAACAAGATTGCTTCCCGTAAAGGCAAAGTTCTGTTTGTTGGCACCAAGCGTGCAGCAAGCGAAGCAGTAAAAGAAGCAGCGCTGAGCTGTGACCAATACTTCGTTAACCACCGCTGGTTAGGTGGTATGCTGACCAACTGGAAAACTGTTCGTCAGTCAATCAAGCGTCTGAAAGATTTAGAAGTTCAGTCTCAGGACGGTACTTTCGACAAGCTGACCAAGAAAGAAGCGCTGATGCGTACTCGTGAACTTGGCAAGCTGGAAAACAGTCTGGGCGGTATCAAAGACATGGGCGGCCTGCCTGATGCTCTGTTTGTTATCGATGCTGAGCACGAACACATTGCTATCAAAGAAGCAAACAACCTGGGTATCCCAGTATTTGCTGTTGTTGATACCAACTCTGATCCAGATGGCGTTGATTTCATCATCCCTGGTAACGACGATGCAATCCGTGCAGTAAAACTGTACCTGACCGCTGCGGCAACTGCTGTTCGTGAAGGCCGTTCACAGGATCTGGCTGTTCAGGCTGAAGAAGGTCTTGTAGACGCTGAATAATAAGGCATACGCCCTTATTGACCAGGTATTGAAATATATTGGTTAGGGGGCCTGTTATGGCCCCCTTTACATATCTGATTCTGATAACTTTCCACGCGGAATATTATCATCCCGCGAGACACATCGAGGAATAAAACAAATGGCTGACATTACCGCTGCTCTGGTAAAAGAACTGCGTGAGCGTACTGGCGCAGGCATGATGGAATGTAAAAAAGCACTGGTTGAAGCGAATGGTGATATCGAGCTGGCTATCGATAACATGCGTAAATCAGGTCAGGCTAAAGCGGCTAAAAAAGCAGGCCGTGTTGCAGCTGAAGGCGTTATTCTGGTTGAAGTTGCTGCTGACGCTAAATTCGCCGGTATCGTTGAACTGAACTGTGAAACTGACTTCGTTGCTAAAGATTCAGGCTTTCTGGCATTCGGTAAAGAAGTTATCGCTTCTGTGATGGCTGACAAAAATGCTGACATCGATGCACTGAAAGCGAAATTCGAAGAACAACGCGCTAATCTGGTGGCGAAAATTGGTGAAAACATCAATATCCGTCGCGTTGAAATTCTGGAAGGCGAAGCTGTGGGTTCTTACCTGCACGGCGCACGTATCGGCGTTCTGGTTGCCGCTGAAGGCGCAAGCGAAGAGCTGATCAAACACGTTGCAATGCACGTTGCTGCAAGCAAACCAGAATATGTAAACCCAACTGACGTTCCTGCTGACGTTGTTGAGCGTGAGCATCAGATCCAGCTGGACATCGCAATGCAGTCTGGCAAACCACGCGAAATCGCAGAGAAAATGGTTTCTGGCCGTATGAACAAATTCACCGGCGAAATCTCTCTGACGGGTCAGAACTTCGTGATGGATCCAAGCAAAACTGTTGGCGCTCTGCTGAAAGAGAACAATGCTAACGTGATCAACTTCATTCGCTTTGAAGTTGGCGAAGGTATCGAGAAAGTTGAAGCTGATTTCGCAGCAGAAGTTGCTGCAATGAGCAAACAGTCTTAATTGCCTGTACGGAGCCGCCGATTGGCGGTTCTGTTTTATCTGAGATGAATTTTGACATCTGGCGGCCTAGTCGCACGGATGTCGTATTTGAATGATCGTATTTGAATGATCTATTTGAATAACTTGTAACAATCCCCAATCCATATCTGCTTAGGACTGAACACCATGGCAACCAATGCAAAACCCGTATATCAGAGAATCCTGCTCAAGCTCAGTGGAGAAGCCCTGCAAGGCACAGAAGGTTTTGGTATCGATGCCAGCGTCCTCGACCGCATGGCTCAGGAAATCAAAGAACTGGTTGAGCTGGGTATTCAGGTCGGCGTCGTGATTGGCGGGGGTAACCTGTTTCGTGGTGCTGGCTTGGCAGAAGCAGGCATGAACCGTGTCGTTGGCGACCACATGGGTATGTTGGCAACCGTGATGAACGGTCTGGCGATGCGTGATGCCCTACATCGCGCATATGTGAACGCCCGTTTGATGTCTGCTATTCCATTGAATGGCGTCTGTGACAATTATAGCTGGGCTGAAGCCATCAGCCTGTTGCGTCACGGCCGTGTTGTTATTTTCTCAGCAGGTACGGGTAATCCGTTCTTTACGACAGATTCCGCAGCCTGTCTGCGCGGTATTGAAATTGAAGCGGATGCTGTGTTAAAAGCAACCAAAGTTGATGGTGTCTATTCCGCTGATCCTGCAAAAGATCCTGAAGCCGTTCTCTATAGTAATCTCACTTATCAGGACGTATTGGAACGTGAATTGAAAGTGATGGATCTTGCCGCCTTTACACTGGCTCGTGACCATAACCTGCCGATTCGTGTCTTCAATATGAACAAACCCGGCGCACTTCGTCGTGTTGTCATGGGAGAAAGTGAAGGTACGTTGATTTCCCACAATTGATTTCCCATAATTGATTTTTCATACGCATAAAGGGCTTATAACGTGATTAATGAAATCAAAAAAGACGCACAAGACCGCATGGAAAAAAGCGTCGAAGCACTGAAAAACCAAATCAGCAAGATACGTACTGGTCGTGCTTCTCCAAGCATACTGGATGGCATCAGCGTCGAATATTATGGCTCTGCAACGCCACTGCGTCAGATTGCAAACGTCATTGCTGAAGATGCACGTACTTTAGCCATTACCGTATTTGATCGCTCGATGACTGCGGCGGTTGAAAAAGCGATCATGGCTTCTGATCTGGGTTTAAACCCGATGTCTGCCGGTACTATCATTCGCGTTCCACTGCCACCACTGACTGAAGAGCGTCGAAAGGATCTGATCAAGATTGTTCGCGGTGAAGCAGAACAGGGCCGTGTATCCGTTCGTAACATCCGTCGTGATGCTAACGACAAGGTTAAGGCGCTGCTGAAAGATAAAGAAATCAGCGAAGATGAAGAACGCCGTTCACAGGACGATGTTCAGAAGCTGACCGACAGTTTCATTAAAAAGATTGATGAAGCGCTGGCGAATAAAGAAACCGAGTTGATGGACTTCTGATTCTGATTCATTTATGCGCCAGAGATATATACCTTATGGATTTCGAGTTGCATCGCGGCGGCAAGTGAGTGTGTCCCCTGAGCATAGCTAACCGTGCGTTTATAAAAACACGGCGACTGGGGTGAGCGAGCGTAGCCAACAAAGAGGCAGCTTGAAAGACGAGGGTATAAGACGCCGCAGCCTTGCGGCGTTGTCCTTACTATTGATCGACCTTAATATTGATCGACCTTAATATTTATTATTATCAATATTACATTTCATATCACATTTCTTTCTCAAGCAATGGACATCGTGATTAGGACAGATCAAACTATTGCGATTTTATGTCAGTAGAATACTTAGTAGAGTATTAAAATGAAACGCTTAACTATCCTCGGCTCAACGGGGTCCATCGGAAAAAGTACGCTCTCAGTTGTCAGAAATAATCCCGATAACTTCCGTGTTGTGGCATTAGTTGCCGGGAAAAACAGCGAACTTATGGCACGGCAGTGTCTGGAATTTCAGCCTCAGTACGCTGCAATGGAAGATGAACACTCAGCAACAGAACTGAGGCGTTTATTGCAAGATCTGGGCAGCCAGACTGAAGTTCTGTTCGGAAAAGAGGCTATTTGTGATTTAGCCGCGCTGGATGATGTTGAACAGGTGATGTCGGCTATTACGGGTGTGGCAGGGTTATTGCCAACACTGGCAGCGATCCGCAAAGGGAAGCAGGTTTTGCTGGCAAATAAAGAATCACTGATTACCAGCGGTCGCCTGTTTATGGAAGCGGTTAGCCAATATAAAGCCCAGCTTCTGCCCATTGATAGTGAACATAATGCGATTTTCCAAAGCCTGCCTGAGTCAGTGCAACATAACCTCGGCAACGCGAATTTAAAAGAGCATGGTATTTCCAGCATTATTCTGACGGGTTCCGGTGGGCCATTTCGCAAAACACCATTGGAAAAATTCCCCTGCCTGACGCCTGATGAAGCCTGTGCCCATCCAATCTGGTCGATGGGACGCAAAATTTCTGTAGATTCCGCCACCATGATGAACAAAGGGCTGGAATATATTGAAGCCCGCCATTTCTTCAATGCTTCTGCGGATGAAATGGAAGTGTTGCTACACCCTCAATCAGTGATCCACTCGATGGTGCGTTATCAGGATGGCAGTATTATCGCTCAATTGGGCACACAGGATATGTGTACACCGATAGCTTATAGCATGGCGTATCCCAATCGTATTATCTCCGGCGCGAAGCCACTGGATTTCACTGAACTCAGCACACTGACTTTTGAAACGCTGGATTATAACCGTTACCCTTGTCTCAAATTGGCGATTGACGCCTGTCATGAAGGTCAGGCAACAACAACGGTATTGAATGCCGCGAATGAAGAAACCGTCAGCGCTTTCTTGCAGAACAAAATCCGTTTTACGGATATTGCAATATTGAATAGGCAGATCGTTGAAAAATTAAATTTATCTGAACCTCAAAGTATTGATGAGGTCTTAGAAATCGATCAAATTGCAAGAGCCTTAGCACAAGAAACAATTAAAACCACTGCTAACTAGCGAATTTTACTGATGAATATATGTTTGTTTGCGTTTTGGCAAATGGTATAGTTCGCAGGCTCGTTAGGGTTGTTATAATAGACAAATTTAATATTCGGTACACGCTTTTAAGGGCGTATAGGCCTGATAGATTTCGTTTAAGGATTAGTTTGAGTGATTTCTCCTAATGATTGTGACTCATTGCTAACATTACCCAGACACGTTGCCATCATTATGGATGGGAATGGCCGTTGGGCAAAAAAGCGTGGGAAGTTAAGAGTTTTTGGACACCGTGCCGGCGTTAAGGCTGTGCGAAGCGCTGTAAGCTTTTCGGTTAAACATAACATTGAGTCACTGACATTATATGCTTTCAGTAGTGAAAACTGGAATCGTCCGCAGCAAGAAGTCAGTTCATTGATGGAATTGTTTGTTTTTGCCCTCGATAATGAAGTGAAGAGCCTGCACAAGCACAATGTGAAATTGTCTGTTATCGGTGATATCAGTCGGTTCAGTGCGCGGTTGCAGGAGCGTATCCGTCGTTCCGTTGAACTGACAGCAGGCAATACCGGATTGCAACTTAATATCGCGGCTAATTATGGCGGTCGTTGGGATTTGCTTCAGAGTGTCAAGCAGATGGCTGAACAAGTTAACGCCGGTCAACTGAAACCAGAGGAGATTACTGAGTCAACAATGAGCCGTTTTATGAACCTGAATCAACAGGCTGATGTTGATTTAGTGATAAGAACGGGAGGCGAACATCGTATCAGTAATTTCCTGTTATGGCAGATAGCTTATGCAGAGCTGTATTTTACCGATATACTTTGGCCTGATTTTGATGAAACAGCTTTTGAAGGTGCTATTCATGCCTTTGCCAAACGAGAACGCCGATTCGGCGGAACACCAGACGATGCCGAAGTGGGATCATAGGAGGAGAACTTGCTGAAGTACCGTCTTTTAACTACGTTAATATTAATTCCACTGGTTCTTGCCGCGCTATTTTTACTTCCTCCGGCAGAATTTGGGTTAGTGGTTATCACCGTATCAACGCTTGCCGCATGGGAATGGGGGCAATTCGCAGGGTTACATTCGCAGGCTAAACGTATCGCGCTGGCGGTGTTATGCGCCGCCGGGTTGCTGGCTTTGCAGTATTCTCTGGCGGATCTTTCTCACCTGATTAAAAAGCCGCTAATTATCTATTTGTTGTGGGCAGGAATGCTTTGGTGGGTGGCTGCTATTATATTGGTTATTACTTATCCTGCTTCTGCTGCTATTTGGAAATCCTCCATTATACTTCGTGTGTTATTTGGTTTTCTGACTATTGTCCCGTTCTATTGTGGAATGATGGTACTCCGAACCCAAGGGTATGAACACAATGCTTATCACGGTGCGTGGTGGCTATTGTATGTCATGTTACTGGTGTGGGCGGCTGATTCAGGCGCTTATATTTTCGGGCGTACTCTGGGTAAACATAAAATGGCGCCGAAAGTTTCTCCCGGCAAAACCCTTGAGGGTTTGGCAGGAGGCGTACTGACAGCTGCGCTTATTTCATGGTTATTCAGCAAATATGCTCCCGTCCCGGTGATGCCTGCAAATCTGCTGCTGATTTCTGTTGTTGTCGTGATGGCATCTGTTTTCGGTGATCTGACTGAAAGTATGTTCAAACGGGAATCGGGAATCAAAGATAGCAGCCAGCTGATTCCGGGGCATGGCGGCGTGATGGACAGAATTGATAGTATGACGGCAGCCGTTCCTGTATTCGCAGGGCTGGTCATGCTGGTTTCTTCTGGATTTGGTCTTTGAAGGTAGATTACTTGAAGGTAGATTGATGGATATTCTCTGGAATCTGGCTGCATTTATTGTTGCACTGGGGGTACTTGTCACCGTGCATGAGTTTGGTCACTTTTGGGTGGCCAGACGATGTGGCATTTACGTTGAGCGCTTTTCCATCGGGTTTGGTAAAGCACTTCTGCGTCGTACAGATAAACAGGGAACCGAATATGTTATCGCGCTGATCCCGCTGGGGGGCTATGTCAAAATGCTCGATGAGCGCGTTGAGGCAGTTGCTCCTGAGCGTCGTCATATGGCCTTCAACAACAAAACCATTGGTCAGCGTGCGGCGGTTGTCAGTGCCGGGCCAATCGCTAACTTTGTTCTGGCGGTTGTCGCTTATTGGCTGGTTTTTGTGATAGGCGTGCCTTCAGTTCGCCCGGTGGTTTTGGACATTAAACCCGCATCGATTGCAGCGCAGGCAAATATCCAGCCGGGAATGGAACTAAAATCGGTTGATGGTATCGAAACACCTGACTGGAATTCAGTCCGGCTTGCTTTGGTGAGTAAACTGGGGGAGTCTTCCGTATCGGTGAATGTCGCACCAGTCGGGGCTCTAGAGAACGGTTCTTCTGAGAGCGATTCTTCGAAGCTCATACAAAAGACACTGGATTTGCAACATTGGGCGTTCGATCCGTCCCGGCAGGATGTTTTGCTGTCATTAGGGATTATGCCTGTTGTTCCCTACATCAGTTCCCAGATAGAAAAAATTAATCCGGGTTCGGCGGCTGAAAAAGCAGGTTTACAAAGTGGGGATAGGATCGTTAAAGTTGATGGTCAGGATGTAGACATTTGGCACACTTTTGCATCTTATGTCAGGAAGAATCCAAATACTCCTCTAAAATTGGACATTGTGAGAGCGGGCAACCTGATCACATTGTCTTTGACGCCAGACGTAAAGAAACTCTCTGACGGGCGTCAGGAAGGTTTTGCTGGCGTTGAGCTGAAAGTCATTCCTCTGGCGGATGAATATAGAACCGTTCAGCAATATGGTTTTTTCGATGCTTTTTATGAGGCAGGGGATAAAACTTGGCAATTGATGAAGCTGACCGTCAATATGATCGGCAAGTTGATTGTCGGAGAAGTGAAACTCAATAACCTCAGCGGTCCTATTTCCATAGCCAAGGGGGCCGGTGTATCGGCTGATTCTGGCTTAGTGTATTATTTGATGTTTTTGGCGCTGATTAGCGTCAATCTTGGGATCATTAACCTGTTCCCATTACCTGTACTAGATGGTGGACACTTGCTTTTCCTTGCTATCGAAAAAATTAAGGGAAAGCCAGTATCCGAGCGTGTACAAGACTTCAGTTATCGCATTGGTGCTATATTGCTGGTGTTATTAATGGGGCTTGCACTTTTCAATGATTTCTCCCGCTTCTGAAGCAGGGGACCAGTTAGGAAAACGCATAACAACGATGGCGATGAAAAAGTTGCTCATAGCGTCGCTGCTGCTCGGCAGCGCCACTGCATACGGTTCAGACGGATTCGTAGTTCGGGACATTCATTTTGAGGGTCTACAACGTGTCACCGTTGGTGCAGCATTATTGAATATGCCGGTTCGCATAGGTGATACAGTTAGCGATGAAGATATCAGTCGCACGATTCACGCTTTATTCGCGACTGGAAACTTTGAAGATGTCCGTGTATTACGTGATGGCGATTCACTGATTGTTCAGGTAAAAGAACGACCGACCATCGCCAGCATTACTTTCTCCGGCAACAAAGGGGTGAAAGATGACATGCTCAAACAGAATCTTGAGGCTTCTCATGTTCGTGTAGGTGAAGCACTTGACCGTACTATGTTGTCAAACATCGAGAAAGGGCTGGAAGATTTCTACTATAGCATGGGTAAATATAACGCTACAGTGAAAGCCGTTGTCACCCCATTACCCCGCAACCGTGTTGACCTGAAACTCGTTTTTGCTGAAGGTATTTCAGCTAAAATCCAGCAAATTAACATTGTGGGAAATAAAGCCTTTTCTACCAATGAATTGCTTGAAAATTTCCAACTCAGAGATGATGTTCCTTGGTGGGATCTGACGTCTGATCAGAAATATCAAAAACAGAAATTAGAAGGCGATCTTGAAAAACTGAAAAGTTTTTACCTTGATAGAGGCTATGCACGTTTCAACATTGATTCAACGCAGGTCAATCTGACGCCGGATAAAAAAGGGATTTATATCACTGTTAACATCACCGAAGGTGATCAATACAAAGTTTCAGGTGTTGATTTGAACGGTAATTTGGCGGGATATCAGTCTGAAATCGCGAAACTGACTGAGATTAAACCGGGTTCATTGTATAACGGCACCAGTGTGACCCGTATGGAAACGTCCATCAAATATCTCCTTGGTCGTCATGGTTATGCCTATCCTCGTGTGATGACACAGCCTGAAATCAACGACATAGATAAAACTGTCAAGCTGCATATCAATATCGATGCCGGTAACCGTTTCTACGTGCGTAACATTCGTTTCTCCGGGAATAACGTCAGTAAAGATTCGGTATTGCGTCGTGAAATGCGTCAGATGGAAGGGGCATGGCTGGGCAGTGATCTGGTCGAGTACGGCAAAGAGCGTCTTAACCGTCTGGGCTATTTTGAAACGGTCGATGTCGCAACAGAACGTGTGCCGGGCAGTCCTGATCAGGTTGATGTGGTTTACAAAGTTAAAGAACGCAACACCGGTACCATGAACTTCGGCCTTAGCTTCGGTACTGAAAGTGGTATCGGGTATCAGGTTGGTGTCCAGCAGGATAACTGGATGGGCACCGGGAATTCTGTCGGCATCAACGCCAGCAAAAACGATTATTCAACAGCAGCGGATTTATCCTTGACCGATCCCTATTTTACCGTTGATGGTATCAGTCTGGGCGGCCGGATATTCTATAATGACTTCCGTGCGGATAAAGCGGATCTTTCCAGTTATACCAACAAAGCTTATGGCATCGATGGTGGTTTTGGGATTCCGCTGAATGAAAACAACTCATTATACTTCAGACTGGGTTATGCCCATAACTCGCTGTCCAATATGCGCAATCAGCTAGCGATGATGCGTTATCTGAAGAAAATGGGCAAGAATGTGGATGCTCAGACAGGCAAGGTTAAGTTTGATGCCGATGACTTCCTGCTGACACTGGGTTGGAATTACAACACGCTTAACCGGGGTTTCTTCCCGACTTCCGGGGTAAAAACCGGCGTCGATACGAAAGTCACTATACCCGGCTCAGATAACCAATTCTATAAAGTTACCCTGAACTCCGTGGGCTATTATCCCCTTGATAAAGATGATTCATGGGTTGTGATGGGGCGTGGCCGGATGGGTTATGGCGGAGGCTTCGGTGGCAAGGAAATGCCATTCTATGAAAACTTCTACGCGGGTGGTTCTGGCAGCGTCCGTGGTTTCCGATCCAATAACATTGGTCCAAAAGCGGTTTATTGTCCGCCGGGTTCGGTTTGCCGGCCTGACGATTGGTCATCCGATGATGCAGTTGGCGGTAATGCCGTTGCCATTGCCAGCTTCGAGCTGATTACACCAACGCCGTTCCTGAATTCTAAATATGCGAACTCTGTGCGGACATCCCTGTTTGTCGATGCAGGAACCGTCTGGGATACGAATTGGGAAAAACTCCCTAACCTGCCTGATTACAGCAAACCGGGAAATATTCGTATTTCTGCTGGTGTGGCATTGCAATGGCTATCTCCGTTAGGGCCTCTTTCTTTCTCTTACGGGAAACCAATCAAGGAATACAAAGGGGACAGGGCGGAGCAATTCCAGTTCAATATTGGTGGAAGTTGGTAATATATTATTCTTTCTTGGTATAAAATCGCGTGATCAGATGTACCCCATGAATTTCGCGCCGCCAACAAAGTGGCGGTGTGAAAGGCAACAGTCATAAACAACTTGTAAAATGGCGTAGGTAAGGAGTCTATAGTGAAGAAAGTATTGTGTGCAGCAGGTCTTGGTATCGCATTAGCGTTTTCTGCGGGTGCTCAAGCAGCAGATAAAATTGCTGTTGTGAATACGGGGGAGATTTTCCAGCAATTACCAGCTAATCAAGCAATTGCAAAGCAGTTGGAAAATGAATTTAAAGGCCGGGCATCTGATTTACAGCGCATGGAATCCGATCTGCAAACCAAGATCCAGAAATTGCAGCGTGATGGTTCAACCATGAAAGCCAGCGATCGCGAAAAATTAGAGAAAGATGTGATGGCAAAGCGTAATGATTTCATGCAAAAAGCGCAGGCTCTCGATAATGATAGCCGCCGTCGTCAGATGGAAGAACGTAGTAAGATCTTAGATAGCATTAAAAATGCAGTAAAAGTCGTTGCGGATAAAGAAGGTTACGATCTGGTTATTGATGCGAATATGGTCGCTTACGCTGCATCTGGCAAAGACATTACCCAAGACGTACTGAAGCAGGTTAAATAAGTAGATGGTTTCAATTCGATTAGCTGACCTCGCTCAGCAGTTGAATGCGCAATTACAGGGTGATGGCGATATTGTCATCACCGGTATTGCTCCTATGTATTCAGCAAACAGCGGGCAAATTACATTTTTATCGGATAGCCGTTACACTGAGAAACTTGCCGAGTGTCAGGCAGCGGCAGTTGTCCTGCGTGAAGCCGATCTTCCTCATTGTCAGGTTGCAGCATTAGTCGTCGATAACCCTTATCTTACTTACGCCCGTATGGCACAGCTGATGGATACGACACCACAACCTGCGCAGGATATTCACCCGTCAGCCGTCATTTCTCCTGACGCGACGCTGGGGAAGAATGTTGCGATTGGGGCGAATGCGGTTATCGAATCGGGTGTTGTGCTGGGTGATAATGCCGTCATTGGTGCGGGTTGCTTTATCGGTAAAAATACCCGCATTGGTGCAGGAACTCGCCTGTGGGCGAATGTATCGGTGTACCATTACGTTGAAATCGGTGAACAGTGCCTTATTCAATCAGGTGCAGTGATAGGTTCTGATGGTTTCGGCTATGCCAATGATCGTGGTAATTGGATTAAAATCCCTCAGTTAGGGACAGTGATTATTGGTGATCGCGTTGAAATCGGCGCTTGTACAACCATTGATCGCGGTGCTCTGGATAACACAGTCATCGGTAATGGTGTTATCATTGATAACCAGTGCCAAATCGCGCATAACGTCACCATCGGTGATAACACGGCAGTCGCTGGCGGTGTCATTATGGCAGGCAGCCTGAAAATTGGCCGTTATTGCATGATTGGTGGTGCCAGCGTTATCAATGGTCATATGGAAATCTGCGACAAAGTGACCGTAACAGGTATGGGCATGGTCATGCGCCCAATCACTGAGCCTGGAGTATACTCGTCGGGTATCCCGCTACAGCAGAATAAAGTTTGGCGTAAAACAGCGGCTTTGGTCATGAACATTAGCGAAATGAATAAGCGGCTTAAGTCTGTGGAACGTCAGCTTGAAGGTGATAATAAATAATCACATACCTTATTCTTTTATTTTTTCGGCCTATATGAGCACTCCATTGGAGGCTAATGCAGGCCGTATCATTGATGCTGTGTGTGTTGTGTGTTGTTTTAAGGTATAGCTAAGGCATAGCAAGATAGCATTGCACTGTTGTTATATATAATTGCTATACATTCTCGTTATGCACGATTGCTATACATGATTGTCATACATGGCTTTTAACATACATTGCTTTTAACACATGGCTTCTAACACATTGCTTTGTAGCATTTTTTTAATAATACGATTGGAATATAGACAGGAAGAGTATTTAGATGAGTAATAATCATACTCTACAAATTGAAGAAATTTTGGAATTACTGCCTCATCGCTACCCATTTTTGCTGGTAGATCGCGTTCTTGATTTTGAGGAAGGTAAGTTTCTGCGCGCAGTTAAAAATGTTTCATTTAATGAACCGTTTTTTCAAGGGCATTTTCCGGGTAAACCGATTTTTCCCGGCGTGCTGATCCTTGAGGCTATGGCGCAGGCAACCGGTATTCTGGCATTTAAAAGTGTCGGATCGCTACAGCCGGGTGAGCTGTATTACTTCGCTGCTATCGATGGCGCGCGCTTTAAACGTCCGGTATTGCCAGGTGATCAGATGGTGTTAGAAGTAGAATTCATTAAAGAACGCCGTGGTGTTGCGCGTTTCAGAGGCGTAGCGAAAGTCGATGGAGAAGTGGCTTGCGAAGCTGAAATGATGTGTGCTCGCCGCCGTGAGGCTTAATTGCATGATTGATCAGACTGCTGTCATCCATCCCTCTTCTATTGTTGAAGAGGGTGCTGTTATTGGTGCCAATGTTCGCATTGGCCCGTTTTGTTATATCGGTTCACAAGTCGAAATTGGCGAAGGGACTGAATTAAAATCCCATATTGTGATCAACGGAATAACTAAAATTGGTCGCGATAACCAGATCTATCAGTTTGCTTCAATTGGTGAAGTTAATCAGGATCTCAAA
Organism: Enterobacteriaceae bacterium; assembly: GCA_031253755.1. Classification (GTDB taxonomy): domain Bacteria; phylum Pseudomonadota; class Gammaproteobacteria; order Enterobacterales; family Enterobacteriaceae; genus Xenorhabdus. Next base: position 19,148 of record JAIRVT010000003.1, on the reverse strand, counting down.
TATCAGGGCGAACCTACGCGGGTTGAAATCGGGGATCGTAACCGAATCCGTGAAAGCGTATCGATTCATCGTGGCACGGTTCAGGGTGGTGGTCTCACCAAAGTCGGCAGTGACAATTTGCTGATGATTAATGCCCATATTGCTCATGACTGTATTGTGGGCGATCGCTGTATCATCGCGAATAATGGCACATTGGGTGGGCATGTTATCCTTGGCGACTACGTGATCATTGGCGGTATGACCGCAGTTCATCAATTCTGCCAGATTGGTTCTCATGTGATGGTTGGCGGTTGTTCCGGCGTTGCTCAGGATATCCCTCCATATGTCATTGCTCAGGGGAATCACGCCACACCTTTCGGTTTAAATATCGAAGGGCTGAAACGTCGTGGGTTTGATAAAGAATCGCTGCACGCTATCCGCAATGCGTATAAAACACTTTATCGCAGTGGAAAAACGTTGGAAGAAGCCAGAAGCGAAATTGAAGCTCTGGCAGCAGGCAACCCGCATGTGGAAGCGTTCAGTGATTTTCTGGCCAATTCAGCAAAATCCAGCCGTGGCATCATTCGCTAATCAGTGGATATTCCTTTGACTATCAATTCTTCTGTAAATCATCAGCGCCCACTGACCATTGGTTTAGTTGCCGGAGAAACATCCGGCGATATTCTTGGTGCGGGGCTGATCCGCGCATTGAAAGCGAAAATTCCGGATGCCCGTTTTGTGGGGATCGCGGGGCCTCTTATGCAGGCTGAAGGCTGTGAAGTCTGGTATGAGATGGAAGAGTTGGCCGTCATGGGAATTGTCGAAGTGCTGGGGCGTTTGCCCCGCCTGCTGAAAATTCGCAAAGACTTAACAACGCGTTTTACTGCCCTGAAGCCGGATGTTTTTATCGGCATTGATGCACCTGATTTCAACCTCACTTTAGAAGGCCGGCTGAAACAGCAGGGAATCAAAACGATCCATTATGTCAGCCCATCGGTCTGGGCATGGCGTCAGAAACGGGTGTTCAAAATCGGTCGGGCAACGGATCTGGTATTGGCATTCTTGCCGTTTGAAAAAGCGTTCTATGACAGGTTCAATGTTCCCTGTCGGTTTATTGGTCATACTATGGCAGATGCCATGCCATTGCAGGCGGATAAAGCAGCAGCCAGAGAAACTTTGGGTATCCCGCTGAATGCTCCTTGTCTGGCGCTTTTACCGGGTAGCCGTCACGCTGAAGTGGAAATGCTGAGTGCCGATTTCATCAAAACGGCGCAGCTGTTACGTGAAAATTCGCTGCAAGACAATCAGCCTGAGCTGCATGTGGTCGTTCCTTTGGTGAATGCTAAACGGCGTGAACAGTTCCAACGCATAAAAGATGAAATCGCACCGGATATGCCAATTCATTTATTGGATGGTCATGCCCGCGAGGCCATGATTGCCAGCGATGCCACGTTATTGGCCTCCGGTACAGCCGCTTTGGAGTGTATGCTGGCTAAATGTCCGATGGTGGTGGCCTATAGAATGAAACCGTTTACATTCTGGCTGGCTAAACGTCTGGTAAAAACACCGTATGTTTCCTTGCCTAATTTGCTGGCGGGAAAAGAATTAGTGAAAGAATTATTACAGGATGAGTGCGAGCCACAGGCACTGTCCGAGGCGTTATTGCCCTTTTTGAAAGGCAATGCTGAGGTGGAAGCGTTGAAGCAGACCTTCCTGTATTTGCATGAAAGTATTCGTTGTGATGCCGATGAACAGGCAGCACAGGCGGTACTGGAATTAGCGAGAAGATAATGAATTTTGTTTATCCTCAGGCGAACTTAATTGCCGGTGTTGATGAAGTCGGCCGTGGTCCGTTGGTCGGTGCAGTGGTGACAGCGGCAGTGATTCTTGATCCAGCCAAACCCATTACAGGCTTGATGGATTCAAAAAAATTAACAGAAAAACGCCGTGAAGCGCTTTATCTGGAAATCAAAGAAAAAGCCTTATGCTGGAGTCTTGGCCGTGCTGAACCGGAAGAAATTGACAGCCTGAATATCCTCCACGCCACCCTGCTTGCCATGCAGCGGGCGGTCAGCAATCTGGCGATTGTGCCTGATTATGTTCTGATTGATGGCAATCGTTGCCCTGCCTTGTCAATGCCATCACAGGCTGTGGTAAAAGGCGATAACTTGGTGGCCGAGATAAGCGCTGCATCTATTCTGGCAAAAGTGACGCGGGACAGGGAAATGGCGGAATTAGATAAACAGTTTCCTGAATATGGCTTCGCGAAACATAAGGGTTATCCGACAGCCCTGCATTTGGAAAAATTATCCTTACTGGGTGCGACAGAACACCATCGTAAAAGTTTTGCGCCGGTTAAACGTGCGCTGGCTCTTGGATAAACTAACTAACTATACCCTATGGATTTCGCTTTGCGTCGCGAAAGACGACGGGTATCAGGCAGATTATGACAGAACCACGTTTCGTACACCTACGTGTCCACAGCGACTACTCAATGATTGATGGCTTAACCAAGACCGGCGCACTGGTAAAAAAAGTGGCCAAATTGGAGATGCCCGCTTTTGCTATCACCGACTTCACCAACCTCTGCGGTCTGGTGAGATTCTATGGCAGCGCCCATAGTGCAGGCATCAAACCTATCATTGGCGCTGACTTCTATATGGAAAGCGAACAGTTAGGGGATGAATACGCTCACTTGACCGTTCTGGCCCGTAATAACGAAGGCTACCAAAATCTGACGTTGCTGATCTCCGAGGCTTACCAGAAAGGCTATGGCGCGATTGGCCCGACGATCAGGCAAGAATGGCTGGTCAAACACAAAGCCGGGTTAATATTGCTGTCCGGCGGGCGTATAGGGGATGTCGGTAAATTTATGCTGCGTGGCAATAGTGCAGCAGTCGAACAATGCCTTGATTTTTATCAGGAGCACTTTCCGGGCAATTACTATCTGGAATTAACCCGTACCGGGCGTCAGGATGAAGAGACATATCTTCATGCAGCGGTTGAACTGGCAGTAAAAAAAAGTCTGCCGGTTGTCGCGACCAATGATGTCTGTTTTCTGGAAAGTGAGGATTTTGAGGCCCATGAAATCCGAGTCGCGATCCATGATGGCTATACCCTTTCCGATCCCAAACGGCCGAAAAATTACAGCCCGCAACAGTATCTGCGCAGTGAACAGGAGATGTGTGAGCTTTTTGCTGACATCCCTGAAGCATTAACCAATAGTGTCGAAATCGCAAAACGTTGTAATGTCACCATCCGCCTTGGCGAATATTTCCTGCCGCAGTTCCCGACAGGGGAGATGAGTACGGAAGATTATCTGGTTGAAAAATCCAGACAGGGATTAGAGGAGCGGTTAACTTTTCTTTATCCTGATCCTGCGATGCGGGCAGAAAAACGCGTGGAATACGACGAACGTCTGGATATTGAACTGAAAGTTATCAACCAGATGGGGTTTCCGGGCTACTTCCTGATCGTGATGGAGTTTATCCAGTGGTCAAAAGACAACGGTGTGCCGGTCGGGCCGGGGCGTGGTTCGGGCGCGGGTTCGCTCGTCGCGTATGCCCTGAAAATCACGGATCTCGACCCGCTCGAATTTGACTTACTGTTCGAACGTTTTCTTAACCCTGAACGTGTTTCCATGCCTGACTTTGACGTCGATTTCTGTATGGAAAAACGCGATCAGGTCATTGATCATGTCGCGGATATGTATGGGCGCGATGCCGTATCGCAGATCATTACCTTTGGTACGATGGCCGCAAAAGCGGTTATCCGTGATGTCGGGCGAGTGCTTGGGCATCCTTATGGCTTTGTGGATCGGATATCGAAGCTGGTGCCGCCTGATCCGGGCATGACACTGGAAAAGGCATTTGCCGCAGAACCGCAGCTGCCTGAAATTTATGAGACAGATGAAGAAGTCAAAGCGCTGATCGACATGGCGCGTAAGCTGGAAGGTGTCACGCGTAACGCGGGTAAACATGCGGGTGGTGTGGTCATCGCACCCACCAAAATCACCGATTTCGCCCCGATTTACTGCGACCCGGAAGGTCAGAACCCGGTCACCCAGTTTGATAAAAACGACGTAGAATATGCGGGCTTAGTCAAATTTGACTTCCTTGGGTTGAGAACACTCACCATCATCAACTGGGCGTTGGAGATGGTGAATGCCCGCCGTGCCACGAAAAATCTGGCACCGATTGATATCGCCGCCATCCCGCTGGATGACCAAAAAAGTTTCGACATGCTGCAACGTTCCGAAACCACTGCGGTGTTCCAGCTCGAATCCCGTGGCATGAAAGATTTGATTAAACGTCTGCGCCCGGACTGTTTTGAAGACATGATCGCGCTGGTGGCGTTGTTCCGGCCGGGGCCATTGCAATCAGGCATGGTGGATAACTTTATCGACCGTAAACACGGGCGGGAAGAAATCTCCTATCCCGATGTTGAATGGCAGCATGAATCCCTGAAACCCGTATTGGAACCGACCTATGGCATCATTCTGTATCAGGAACAGGTGATGCAGATTGCTCAGGTCTTGGCGGGTTATACCCTTGGCGGTGCGGATATGCTGCGCCGTGCGATGGGTAAGAAAAAACCGGAGGAGATGGCGAAACAGCGCTCAGTATTTGAAGATGGCGCGATCGGGCAGGGCGTCGGTGGCGAACTTGCGATGAAAATCTTCGACTTGGTGGAGAAGTTCGCAGGTTATGGCTTTAACAAATCACACTCTGCTGCTTATGCGTTGGTTTCGTATCAGACATTATGGCTAAAAGCGCATTATCCGGCAGAATTTATGGCTGCCGTCATGACGGCGGATATGGATAATACCGAGAAAGTCGTCGGGCTGGTGGATGAATGCTGGCGGATGGGCTTGAAAGTACTGCCGCCGGATATCAACAGTGGCCTGTACCATTTTCACGTCAATGACGAAGGCGAGATTGTTTATGGTATCGGCGCCATCAAAGGCGTGGGTGAAGGGCCGATTGAGGCCATTATTGAAGCGCGCCAGAAAGACGGGCATTTCAAAGAACTGTTTGATTTGTGTGCCAGAGTGGATATCAAAAAGCTGAACCGTCGTGTGATGGAAAAGCTGATTATGTCCGGTTCATTCGACCGATTAGGGCCACACCGTGCGGCTCTGATGTCCTCGCTGGAAGATGCCCTGAAAGCGGCGGATCAACATGCCAAGGCAGAAGCGACCGGGCAGACAGATATGTTCGGCGTGTTAGCTGAAGAGCCTGAACAGGTTGAACGATCCTATGCCAGCACGCCGAAATGGCCGGATCAGGTGGTATTGGATGGTGAACGGGAAACGCTGGGGCTGTATCTGACCGGCCATCCGATCACAGGCTACTTAAAAGAAATTGAACGATATACTAATGGATTGCGTCTAAAAGACGTGAACCCGACACCGCGCGGACAAGTGACAACCGTGGTGGGGTTGGTACTGGCCTCCAAGGTGGTGACCACCAAACGGGGTAATCGGATTGGCATCTGTACGTTGGATGATCGTTCAGGGCGATTGGAGGTCATGTTGTTCTCCGATGCGCTGGATAGATATCAACATTTGTTAGAGCAGGACAAAATTTTAATTGCAACCGGGCAGGTCAGCTTTGATGACTTCAGTGGTGGGCTTAAAATGACGGTCCGGGAATTAATGGATATCAGTGAAGCCCGTGAAAAATTTGCCCGTGGGCTTGCTATCTCGTTATCAGACAGGCAAATTGATGAGCAATTATTGAACCGTCTTCGTGGCGCATTGGAGCCACACCGTTCAGGTACGATACCGGTTCATCTTTATTACCAGCGGGTGGATGCCCGTGCCCGTTTACGATTCGGGGCAACATGGCGGGTAACTCCAACAGATACCCTTTTAACCGATCTGCGTACTCTGCTGGGTAGTGAGCAGGTAGAATTAGAATTTGACTAAAATAGGAACGTTATGAGTCTGAACTTTCTGGATTTTGAACAGCCGATTGCTGAGCTGGAAGCGAAAATTGATTCGCTCACCGCAGTTAGCCGTCAAGATGAAAAGCTAGATATCAATCTGGATGAAGAAGTCCAGCGTCTGCGGGAAAAAAGCCTGGAGCTGACCCGCAAAATTTTCTCTGATCTGGGGGCATGGCAGATTTCCCAACTGTCACGCCATCCTCTCCGTCCCTATACGCTGGATTACATTAAGCACGTTTTTACCGATTTTGAAGAACTGGCGGGTGATCGTGCCTATGCCGATGACAAAGCCATCGTCGGTGGGCTGGCGCGCATTGATGGTCATCCCGTGATGGTGATTGGTCACCAGAAAGGCCGTGAGACCAAAGAAAAAATCCGTCGTAATTTCGGTATGCCATCACCGGAAGGTTATCGTAAGGCACTGAGATTAATGGAAATGGCAGAGCGTTTCAAACTGCCTATCATTACCTTTATTGATACACCGGGCGCGTATCCGGGGGTCGGGGCAGAAGAGCGTGGTCAGTCAGAAGCGATTGCCCGCAACCTGCGTGAAATGTCCCGCCTGTCTGTGCCGGTTATCTGTACGGTTATCGGTGAAGGGGGTTCTGGTGGCGCGTTAGCACTGAGTGTCGGCGATAAAGTGAATATGTTGCAATACAGCACATTCGCGACGATTTCCCCGGAAGGTTGTGCTTCAATCTTATGGAAAAGTGCTGATAAAGCACCTCTGGCAGCAGAAGCGATGGGAAATACCGCGCCTCGTCTGAAAGAGCTGAAGCTGATTGATACGGTTATCCCGGAGCCATTGGGTGGCGCGCACCGTAACCATGAAGTGATGGCAGAAACATTGAAAGCACAATTATTGGTGGATCTTGCTGAATTGACTAAGCTGGGCAGTGAAGAATTGGTTAACCGTCGTTACGAACGCTTAATGCAGTACGGTTATTGCTAATTCGATACTCTTTTCAGTAATCATTTTTGCAGGTGGATATTCTGGAGATATACCCTATGGATTTCGAGTTGCATCGTGGCGGCAAGCAAGCGAAGCCAACAAAGAGGCAACTTGAAAGACGACGGGTATAGTAATTCTTCATCATCTCCACCTGTGCTATTGGCAGAACTTACAAAATAATAAGTAGGATTTCGATGGCCAAATACAAATATATTATTTATGCACTTTCCTGTGTATTCATTTGGAGTTTTATTCCGTCTATATCCCGATTTGGTCAAAAAGAGATGGATCATTTTCAATTTTTATTCTGGTCAAATGTTCTGTCTGTACTGGCGGTATTTTTCGTTGCGATTATGATGGGAAAAAGTTGGAAACAACTTTTATTTGTTCCTTTTCCGATCATGATTAAAGTCTTTATATTAGGGGCATTGGACTGCTTCTTTTATTTACTGCTCTATTATGGTTATTCCATCGAAAATGGCATTGCTGTTTTAGTTATTCAATATAGCTGGCCGTTAATGATCATTGGCTTGTCATTCCTGCTGTTTAAAGAGCAGTTATCAATAAAACAGATGATCGGTATGGCGATCGGCTTTATTGCTGTTGTTGTGACTTTTACTCAGGGGGATTTTACCCGGATTTCAGTCCAACATCCGCAGGCACTCTTGCTGGTATTTAGCGGCGCATTCTGCTTTGCTTTGTTGTCTGTATTATCAAAATATTTTGCCATTGATCCTTATATCAGTACTTTTTGGGTCTTTGTGAATTCAACCGTAGTATCACTTATCTTTTTATTGCTATTCAGCCAATTCCAGTGGCCGTTAGGGGATTCACTGATGCCGACATTATTAAACGGCATTATACTGAATGGCATCTCTTATATTATCTGGTTTAAGGCTATGAGCGGCCCTGACTCACCTAAAATTGCCTCGATTTTGTTTTTATCACCGATAATGTCAATGATGTGGTTTATCTTATTTTTTGGTGATGAATTTGTTCCTGCTTATGTGGCCGGATTAGTGCTCGTTATTATATCCGGGGTACTTTGTATCAGTGCTAAAAATAAAGTAGAGGAACAAAATAAACGATCGGATGCGTTAATTGAAGATTGATAATACAGCATGAAAAAAGAAAAATGAAAATAGAATCATCCACAATAAATAATCAGCATGAACCTTTGTTGATGGGATTAGCTAATCAGATAGGCGCCCATAAAAAATTTTTGGTCGGGTTTAGTGGCGGGCTGGATTCTACCGTATTACTGCATTTATTGGTTCGGCTGCGTCAGCCATTATGTGACAAAGAACATCCGATAATATTAAGAGCTATTCATATTCATCACGGTTTAAATGTAAAAGCCGATGCGTGGGCTGACCATTGCCGACAGATTTGTGCCGAGTGGCAGGTGGGCTTCCGTACAGAAAGGGTGAATTTGGATAGCCGAAAAAAAGGCATTGAAGCTGAGGCGCGTGATGCCCGCTATCAGGCTTTTCGGCATGAATTGCAACCGGATGAGGTTCTGCTCACCGCGCAACATCTGGATGATCAGGCGGAAACATTTGTATTGGCACTCAAGCGCGGCAGCGGCCCGGCAGGGTTATCCTCCATGCCAGCAGTTATGCCATTCGCTGAAACAACTTTAATGCGGCCATTATTGAATACCAGCCGGGCTGAATTGGAGTGCTATGCACGGGCGCAGGGGTTGAAATGGGTGGAAGATGATAGCAATCAGGATGATCGCTATGACCGCAATTTTCTGCGTTTGAATATCATGCCATTGCTTAACCAGCGCTGGCCGCATTTTTCACAGGCAGTTTCCCGTAGCGCCAGTTTATGCGGGGAGCAAGAGCAATTGTTGGATGAGTTGCTTGACGACTCATTGAATTCACTGATAACGCCTGAGGGCGCGATCGCCATTTCTCCTTTGGAAAGCTGTTCTGAGGCCAAACGTAACGCAATATTGCGTCGATGGCTCAATCGGCACGGCGTAAAAATGCCCGCCCGTGAACAGCTTCAGCGGATCTGGTCAGAAGTGGCGCTTTCCCGGCAGGATGCCGAGCCGCGTTTCCGGCTAGGCCAGCTCGATATTCGTCGTTATCGGCAACAGCTGTGGTTGATTCCTTTATACCAATCACTGGCGGGTGTGGTTATTGAGTGGAATATCGGGCAAAAATTGCTCTTGCCGGATGGCTTGGGCACACTTTTTATTTCTGAATTTATTTCCGAAATGGTTTCCGCAAATAGCGCTCTTACCGAAAGTATCGATGTCAGGACACCAGAGAATAATGAGCGGGTCACTATTCGTTTTGGCATTCAGGGAAATATCAGCATTGTCGGGCGTCCACACTCCCGCCACAGTAAAAAGTTATGGCAGGAATTGGGCGTCGCGCCTTGGCTGCGGGAAAGAACTCCCTTGCTCTACTACAATGATCAGCTCATTGCCGCACTGGGTGTTTTTGTCACCAAAACAGGGCAAAATTCGCCGGATGGTAAACGGCTTTCGGTTCAGTGGCAGAAAACTGCTCTTCAAATTTAGATCATGAATGGTGTAACTTTCTGTTATTTAATTAATAAAGTTAAAAAGTAGTTTTAATATAAAAACATTCATATTTGTTATTATTTTTTATTGAAAATATCGGAATATGTACTAAATTTAAAAATAGAGCATTGAATATATATCCATTCAACTTCAATGTGCGTGTTATATTTCCCGCATAGCGGGAAGATATAAGATCTCACGTTATTTTACTGATTGAAATTTTTGGAATATATATTCCAAATATATATTTTTTCATAATAATTAGAGTGCCAGTAGTGATTATTCCTTATTCCGAGCTGTGCGATGGATAAGGAATAATCCTATCATTTTGAAAAGATATTTATAATGGAAATAAATTTTTATTAATTTCATTCTTAATATTCAGTTTAAACCAATAAGGGAAAACAGAATATTATCAGGAGGATGTATGCGAATTTCATTATTAAGTGATACCAATAATTGGATGAATGCAATTGATGATAATACAAATTTAGCGCATATTTCTATTCCGGGAACTCATGATAGTTGTGCACATGTCGGGGCATCACAACAACCAGAAATGTTCGACAAATTTATTGCAACACAAAATAAAGAATGTACGATAACAAAACAATTAGAAAAAGGCATCCGTTATTTGGATATTCGTTGTTGTGTTATTGATGGTATTTTTGCTATTCATCATGGAGTATTCTACCTTCATATTAATTTTGGTGATGTATTAAATGAATGTATTCACTTCTTAGCAATAAATAATTCTGAAACAATTGTAATGAGAATTAAACAGGAATATTCATCTGTTTCTGATGAAGAATTCATTAATATTTTTAATGGCTATTATGGAAGTTATCAAAGCAGTATGTATTTGGGGAATCAAGTTCCAATATTAGGCAATGTCAGAGGGAAAATAGTTATTCTTGCAAACGTGTTTGAATTACCGGGAATACCTTATGACTCAATAAATACTCAGGATGATTACACTGACACCGATATAGAAAAGAAATTAGGCGAAATTGTCAATTTTATTGATCAATCTATTAATACTAATAACACTGAGCATAAGTCTGAATTATATCTTAATCAATGTAATGCAACAAATCCTTGGGAATTCATTGGGCCAAAAGATGTTGCGAATAAATTAAACCCTAAACTGGAAAATGAATTTATCAATAATATACCGAAGAGAATTATTAATGGTTCAATAAGTGAACCTGCCCATATTGGTGTAATATCTATGGATTTTTACACTGATCCATTAGTCAGCGAAGTGATAGAAAGAAATTAAAATATACCCGTCGTCTTTCAAGCTGCCTCTTATAATAATGAGAAATATTATATATGCTTTTTCATAATAGTGAGAGTATTTAAAGTGATCTTTCCTTATCCCGCGCACCGCGCGGGATAAGGAATACTCCTATCATTTTGAAAAGTTATATATCTTAAAATTGGATGAATATATTATTGATTTATTATCATGAAAAATTATTTAAAATAAAAGTCCTCATAAAAATGAGGACCTTATATATTCGCGAGAAGGAAGTGCCGGAATGACTAATAGGTAACAACAATCGTGCCAAGTTCTGGATTACTGAAACTAACGATGTGATCCAATCTTAATTCACGGGTTTCTTCGTTTGATTCCACAACAATATATTCGACTTTTTTTCTTAAAATCAACTGATTTGCTTTTCCCTCAAAGACTTCACCGCCCCGAAGCTGGATATGTAAGTAAAGCTGGTTTTGGCAAGCTAGCTCAAGGTTATCGTAATCATCACAGTTAATGGGTTGATATTCAGTATCTATAGACATATTCGCTCACCACTAATGTTCGCTGTGTTAGTGGCGGTTATGGTGCCGCCCGTGATTGACCTAACTCAATGCTGTCTATGACTATAGCACAGCAGGTTTTCTATATTACTGCATAAGTCTGTTGAGTTACATCGTAAAAGTGAGTAGGTTAAATCTTTGCTTTATCACTATGCAACAAATTGACGTTATATTACGGATTGCAGCCTGAAGTTTATCGGCTATCGAGAGTTGTTGGATCAATAGGATGAAAATGGTAATAAATAAAAGTATATGGCTTGCTCTGGTTGCAGCAGGCACGCTGACAGTGGCCGGATGTCAGAATAATCCTGCTCAGCAGAATGGAGCGGCAGCTCAAAGCAAGTTTCAGATGACTGAAAAAGTGTTTAACGGCGTTGTGCCTTGTGCCGATTGCTCTGGTATTGAAACTACTTTGCGGCTTGGGAATGATGGGACGTATATTCTACGGGAGGTTTATCTCAAAACGGGCTATGAAAACGAACCTTTCGTTGAAACAGGCCGTTGGGCTGCCAAAGATCAAAAGATAACCCTGACCAGCAAAGAGGGTAATAAATCCTATTTCCAGATGAAAGGAGACGATCTGGATATGCTGGATACCGAAGGCCAGCCAATTCAGTCTGAGCTGAACTATAAGCTGGAAAAGGTCAAACCAACTCAGCTAGCGGGAGAATACCGTTATTTCGCAGATAGCGCGGTTTTTACCGAATGCCGTAGTGGAAAGCGCTATGATGCAGCGGAAAATCTCGATATGGAACGTGGCTACCGTGCAACGGGTGTGAAAGATGGGGAACCGGTTTATGTTGAAGTCGAAGGATACTATACACTCCGGCCTTCAATGGAAGATGGGTTATTTGATAACGCTCTGATTCAGTCCGGCAAAGCTCAGTTTGATAAATCATCCTCTTGTCAGACCAAAAAATAAGCATTACTCCTGAAAAAAACCTGCGCACACGGAGTACGCAGGTTTTCTTATTTTTATCGGATCGCAGGAAAAAAGTGTAATCAGAATTTAATGTTGGCTTTCAGATAGTCCACCACATTGTCCAGTTTCAGCATCTGTTTTTCACCATGACGGCGATATTTGTACTCGACTTCTCCGCTATCGAGATTGCGATCACCGATAACCAGCGTATGTGGAACGCCCATCAGCTCCATGTCGGCAAACATCACCCCCGGACGCTCTTTGCGATCATCTAAAATCACATCAATACCGCAGGCACGCAAATCGGCATACAGTTTTTCCGCCACTTCTTTGACACGATAAGATTTGTGCATGTTCATTGGCAAAACGACAACCTGAAATGGTGCAATGGCATCCGGCCAAATAATGCCGCGATCATCGTGATTTTGCTCGATGGCTGCGGCGACGATACGGGTAACGCCGATGCCATAACATCCCATCGTCAGGATCTGGTTATAGCCTTCTTCGTTCTGTACGGTGGCTTTCAGCGCGTCTGAATATTTAGTACCAAGCTGGAAGATATGGCCGACTTCGATACCGCGTTTGATCAACAGTGTTCCTTTGCCATCCGGGCTGGTATCACCTTCAACCACATTACGGATATCTGCCATTTCGGCCAGAGGCAGGTCGCGCTCCCAGTTAATACCGAAATAGTGTTTGCCATCAATGTTAGCTCCTGCACCGAAATCACTCATGACAGATACACTGCGGTCGATGATCACCGGCATTGGCAGATTGACCGGGCCTAAAGAGCCTGGGCCGGCATTCACGATAGCCCGAATTTCTTCTTCGCTGGCAAAGTTCAGCGGGCTGGCAACCAATGGCAGTTTTTCAGCTTTGATTTCATTTAGCTCATGATCACCACGAACCAGCAACGCAACCAGCTTGTGTCCGCTCTCTTCTGCGGCGTGGACAATCAGTGTCTTAACGGTTTTTTCAATAGGCAGATTGAATTGTGCAACCAATTCAGCAATGGTTTTTGCATCAGGTGTATCCACCAGCCGCATCTCTTCTGTCGGAGCGGCGCGCTCCTGAGTTGGCATGACCGCTTCAGCCAGCTCAATATTCGCGGCATAGTTCGATTCTGTGGAGAAAACAATATCATCTTCTCCGCTGTCTGCCAGAACCTGAAATTCATGGGAAGCATTACCGCCGATAGAACCGGTGTCAGCCAGAACTGCACGGAAATCCAGCCCGATACGGGTAAAGATCTGGCTGTAAGCCGCGTACATTTTGTCATAAGTCTCTTGCAGGGACTCTTGGCTGGTATGGAAAGAATAAGCATCTTTCATGATGAATTCCCGTGAACGCATGACGCCAAAACGCGGGCGGACTTCATCACGGAATTTAGTCTGGATTTGGAACAGATTTAACGGCAGTTGCTTATAAGAAGTCACTTCGTTACGAACCAGATCAGTAATGACCTCTTCATGGGTTGGTCCCAAAACAAAAGGCCGTGCGCCACGATCTTCAAGACGCAGTAATTCCGGGCCATATTGTTCCCAACGACCACTTTCCTGCCACAAATCTGCTGGCTGAACGACCGGCATGGAAACTTCAATTGCGCCTGCATTATTCATCTCTTCACGAACAATATTTTCAACTTTTCTCAGTACACGAACACCGGTTGGCATCCAGTTGTACAGGCCTGAGGCGAGTTTACGGATCATTCCGGCACGAAGCATCAGTTTATGACTGACGACTTCCGCATCAGCAGGTGTCTCTTTTAAAGTAGAGAGCAGGTATTGGCTAGTACGCATAGTAAGTTTCCATTGGACAGCAAATTGCTACTGGGCGGTATTCAGTAAAATGAGTACCCCCCAACCCAGAAAATAAAGTAAACCGCTAGTTTACCAGTGAGTTTGCGATGTCAAAAGTGCTTTTCCCTTACATCTTATTTGTCAGGGAAATTTATTGGGGCTAGCGAGCCTCGATAGAAACCACTTCCGTGATGGCTCCAAAAACCTGCCAGCGCACATTAAAATCCAGAATATGAGCTGCATATATTCGGTTTTCCTGCGCTTTCTTACGATAGGCCGGGCGCGGATCTTGAGCCAAAATCTGGCTGATAAAACGTCGTAATTGCGGATAATTTGCCTGCTGGCATACAAGTTGCTGTTCTGCGATTGGCGAAAAACACACTTCCATGCTTGCTTCCGGCGCTTCTTGGGCGAAACCCGCTTTGGCTTCAGGCTGTGACTCGGCAAACGGCAGATAGGGCTTGATGTCGATAACCGGCGTTCCATCGACTAAATCCAGACTGCCCAATTGCAGCAGCAGACGATTATTTTGATAATCAATGCCTTTCAGTTCCACCAAAGACATGCCAATCGGGTTGGGACGAAAGGTTGAACGGGTAGCAAATACCCCCATTTTGGCATTGCCACCCAAACGCGGCGGGCGAACGAGTGGATTCCAACCGCCATTCATCGTTTGGTGAAAAACGAACACTACCCACAAATGGCTGAACTGTTCTAATCCCCGCACAGCCTCCATCTGGTTATAAGGGGCCAGCAATTCAAGCTGACCCGTGCCGTCTTCCACCAAACCCGGCTGGCGCGGAATGGCAAACTTCTCTTTATAAGGAGAATGAATCGTTCCTATTTGGGTAAAATGAAAATCTGCCATAAGCCCTTTTTTGATAATCAATTATTAACGGTTTCTATCGCGGTACCTTCACAGATAGCAATCTGATAGCAACCCTGACCGGACATGAGCGCACATTGGCGCAATAAGACGCCATTGGCTTTTAAAGACGAGGCTTTTGCCAGCATTTTTTGCCGTGCGGTTGCAATACTTGCCGGAGGATCCTGCAATGTGCTGCGACAGGATTCACCTGCAACAATTCCCAGCTCTTTATAGGATGAACCGGATAGCTCGTCAGGTTTGCTATATAACCGGACATAAGTTGCACTCTGGTTTTCCAGTGTTGAATAAAAACCGGCTTCATCCGTTTTATCAAGTGAAGTACATCCAACCATAAAAAGCGCCATGAAGCAGAGAGGTAATATACGCATCGAGCTGCATCCTTATTTCGATTGAATACCCGTCGTCTTTCGTACTCGAAATCCATAGGGTATAAATTGATTGAGTATTGGCAAAACGGTAAAAACAGTCAGTTTTGCTGACAATAAAAATGGGCGGATAAGCTATTTCATATCAAGCTATCCGCCCAGAATTCTAATCCTGATTGCCTAAATAGGAAAGGTTACCAACCTTTTACTTCTCCGCCTTTGAAGACTTCATGTGCTTCTTTCTCGACTTCCGGTGAGTGATAGGCTTTCACAAATTTTTGCACATTTTCCGCATTTTTATTGTCTTCGCGGCTGACGATGATATTGACGTAAGGTGAATCTTTACCTTCAACAAAAATGCCGTCTTTCTGTGGCGTCAAACCAATCTGCCCGGCGTAAGTCGTGTTGATAATGGCAAAAGCGATGTTTTGATCATCCAGTGAACGTGGCAGCAGCGGTGCTTCCAGTTCCACAATCTTTAAATGTTTCGGGTTGCTGGTAATATCCAGCTTGGTTGGTGTCAGGCCAACGCCCTCTTTCAGCGTGATAAGGCCCTGTTTTTGCAACAACAACAGAGCACGACCCAGATTGGTTGGATCGTTCGGTATCGAAATCTGAGCACCGTCTTTCAATTCGTCCAGTGATTTGATTTTCTTAGAATAAGCTGCCATTGGATAAATAAACGCATTGCCCACAATCGCCAGCTTAAAATGACGTTCTTTTATTTGTTGATCCAAATAAGGCTTGTGTTGGAAGATATTGACGTCAATATCGCCTTTGTCCAGTGATTCATTTGGCAGAACATAATCATTGAATGATATCAGTTCAACATTAAGCCCATACTTTTCTTTCGCGACTTGCTTCGCGGCTTCAGCAACCTTTAATTCAGGCCCTGTAATGACACCGACTTTAATCTGGTTGGGATCTTTTTGCTCCTGACCGCAGCCTGCAAGTGCTAATGTTCCTAATAATGCCCCGATTACAGCAATAGACTTTAATTTCACTGACATATTTTTCCCCTATTGAACAGAACACTGATTTATACCCGCGCCTTTCGAGCCACCTCTTTGGTTGGATACGCTCGCCTCGGTCACATAGTTATCTATTGAAATAGCCTTATTTACGATTAACAGCTTTTGCTAAGTAGTCTCCGCCTAACTGAATCAGGAAAACCAACACAACTAATAATGCCAATACGGTATTCATCACGGTGGCATCGTAGCCAACATAGCCATACTGATAGCCTATCTGCCCTAAACCACCGGCACCGACAATGCCACCCATTGCGGAATAGCCCACCAACGTAATTAACGTAATTGTGGCGGCATTGATTAAACCGGGTAACGCTTCAGGCAGCAAAATCTTTTTCACAATCTGAAACGGTGTTGCTCCCATTGCTCGTGCTGCTTCGATCAACCCTGACGGAATTTCCAATAATGTATTTTCCACCATACGGGCAATAAAAGGTGCTGCACCGACTGTCAAAGGAACAATCGCCGCCTGTAACCCGATTGACGTTCCCACAAGCAGCCGGGTAAACGGCAACATCCAGACCAGCAAAATAATGAACGGCACAGAGCGGCTGATATTGACCAGCGCAGAAAGAAGGCGGTATAACGCGCCATTTTCGATAATCTGGCCGGGGCGCGTGACATATAAGAGCACGCCGGCAGGTAAACCGATCACAAAACCAAAAAAGCCGGAAACAAAAGTCATCACCAGAGTTTCCCAGACTCCTTTAGCCAATAATAAAATCATTCCTTCAGACATAACCGAGAACCTCTACTTTCACATGATGCTCTTTTAAAAACGTAATTGTTGATTCGATACTGCTGGTGTCACCGTCCAATTCCGCCAACATAACGCCGAATTTCACACCACCGGCATAATCCATCTGAGAACTCAGGATACTGATATCAATATTGAAACGGCGTACCGCCATAGAAATTAAGGGAGCATCAACAGATTTGCCCGTAAATTCCAGTTTCAGTAATGGGCAGCTATCTGTGGTTGGTTCTGGTTTCAACTTCACTAAATAGTCCTCAGGCACATCCAAATGCAGTGTGGACTGAATAAACTCCTGAGCAATCGGTGTCTTAGGATGAGAGAATATGGCGCTCACCACATCTTGTTCAATCAACTGCCCACCGCTGATCACGGCAACCTGATCACAAATACGTTTAACGACATCCATTTCATGGGTGATCAGTAAGATAGTTAATCCCAAACGGCGATTAATATCTTTCAATAATTCCAGAATAGAGCGAGTGGTTGCCGGATCCAGCGCGCTGGTCGCTTCATCACATAAAAGTACTTTTGGCGAATTTGCCAACGCGCGGGCGATAGCGACACGCTGCTTCTGGCCACCTGACAAGTTGGCAGGATAAGCGTCATGCTTTTCAGAAAGGCCGACTAATTCCAGCAATTCACTGACTTTTGCATTGATCTCTGCTTTTGGCGTATTGCTCAATTCTAAAGGCAATGCCACGTTGCCAAAGACTGTTCTGGAGGACAGCAGATTAAAATGCTGGAAAATCATGCCGATATTACGGCGGGCACGGGTTAATTCACGTTCTGAAAGTGAAGTTAAATCCTGTCCATCAACAAGCACCTGACCGGACGTTGGGCGTTCAAGCATATTCACACAACGAATTAAGGTACTTTTTCCGGCGCCGGAGGAGCCGATAACACCATAAATCTGCCCCTGAGGGACATGCAGATTAATATCAGAAAGGGCTTTTATAGAGCGCGTTCCTTGTTGAAATACTTTATTTATCTGAGCCAGTCTTATCATTTTTATTTTTTTCTCTTAGTGAGATATAAAAGTGAGTAACTTGAAAGCATTTGCAACAAGTCATAAATTAAAGCGGATGTTAAGGCGTCTAGACGTCTAAGTCAACTAAGAATAAATCAAATGCTGCATTCTCATTCACTCACAAATCATGCGATACTGTCGCTTCCGTACATTCTTGGAGCAATCAGGTGACTCAAGGTATTCCCGCCGTATTTTTAGATCGTGACGGCACGATTAACATCGATCATGGCTATGTCTGTGAAATAGATAATTTTCAATTTATTGATGGCGCGATTGAAGCCATGCTTGAATTAAAGAACATGGGTTACGCATTGATATTGGTGACCAATCAATCGGGCATTGCCAGAGGAATGTTTACCGAAGATCAATTCCTACAGTTAACAGAGTGGATGGATTGGTCACTGGCAGACCGTGGTGTTGATCTGGATGGTATCTATTATTGCCCGCATCATCCGGAAGCCAGCGATGAGCATTATAAAAAGAACTGTGATTGCCGCAAACCGCAAACCGGCATGTTACTTGATGCACAGAACGCACTGCATATTAATATGGCGGCCTCTTATATGGTGGGAGACAAGATAGAAGATATGCTGGCAGCAACTGCCGCTAATGTTGGAAATAAAGTCTTGGTTCGTACTGGCAAACCCATAACAGATGAAGCAGAGCAAACTGCTGATTTAGTCATTAATAGCCTCGTTGAGCTGCCAAAAGTGATAAAAAATAGGCAAAAATAGCCTTTTTGCTTAAATTGCAAGCGGTTGAAAAAGAAATTACAAAAAACGCTTGCGTAAATTCGGCTGCTCCCTATAATGCGCATCCGTTGTCACGACAAACACACAAACGAGTCGAGATGACAGGAGTTGAAAGCCGCGAAAATAAAGGCTTGACACTCTGAGAGGAAAGCGTAAGATACGCAGCCTCGCAACCGGGAACGAAAACGTTCGGTTGCACCGCTCTTTAACAAGTTAATCAGACAATCTGTGTGGGCACTCGCAGGACATTATCGAAACGTCGAAAGACGTCAAAAATAAAAAGTCTTGAAGAGTGACTAAAACAGTTAATTCATTATGAACTAACAGTAAACAATTCTTTGAGCATCAAACACTTTAAATTGA
>JAIRVT010000062.1 GCA_031253755.1 Enterobacteriaceae bacterium | reverse complement strand
GAACTTCAGGTAAAAGCGACGGAAAAGAGCGTCTTGCTGGGGCAGCGTGTCAACGTGGACATATTGAATGCTGAACAGCAACGCTACACCGCCCGCCGTGACCTTTCTCAGGCGAAATACGACTATATGAAATCCTGGATTGGCCTGTTGAGCGACTCCGGCCAGTTGACCGGTGAGCATATTCAGCTATTGGCTGATTATTTTGGTTAAAAATTTCTAATGTATAAAATTCCTAATGTATAGAAATAATCGATATTAGTGGTTATGTTTTTAAAATCTCCGAATTATCGGTGTAATTCGGAGAAGATAAGTGCAGGGTGTTAGTGATTCCCGATGCTATTTTCAATTAAGCAAGAAACCCTTTTTGGCTGGCAATCAGCTTGGCCCCGCAAGCTGTGCTCATGCCTTCTAAAGCAATTTGTTTGCCTTTATATTTTAAAGACTCACTTCCTTCCATTATTGGAAATGTACCATCACATTTTGGACAAATAACAAGATCGCCTTTACCAGCAATAGGAATTCCCTGATAAACATACCCATCAATAGTGGTAATCACTTTACCACCGTGATCAGTCGTGTCGTTTAATCGAATAACAGCTTTATTTGGCATATTTAATTTTCCCATAATTGGATAAAATATTTCAATGTTATTGAAGCAATGATTTTAAATAATCTTTGACCTGCCTTTCCAGTTCCATGATGAATGAATCAGTATCAAAATAATATTGTTTAAACAATCTTGCATTCAAATTAGGCAAGAAAATATCCTGATCGAATTCATGCCCTAATAAAAACATTGTTAGTACCAAAAATGCCGATTTATTAGCATTCTCTATGTGATATTGATTCGATTTTTCAACGCTGAATTGAATTAATTTCTTGATATCATTTTGCTGAATAAATCGATATTTCTGTGGAAATAAGGATTTCAACAATGAATAAATATTGCTTTCATAGGTATTCCACTGAACATTTAAATGTTCAATATTGATGTTTTGAAATTTAATTATACTTGCTTTAAGATATTCATCTTGTTCGCCATGCACTGCATTTAAATATTGAGTAACCTCGTGATAAAGTAAAGTTGTTTTTTCTATTTGCCCAATATTAACATTATTATCGAGGATTGTTTTTATCCATGAATATTGTGGGTCAGTTTGAAATTCTGTGCCAAATAAAATTTGCAGATCGATATAAAATTGAACAGGCCCGCGTTGATCAAACCCTTTATTTTTAGCTTTTTCTACTGCGATTTTTAATGCTTCCTTTAATCCATTTTGACCTGATTTAATTTCAAGATAAGGATAAGATTCATTACAATGTACGATTAATTCATCAATATAAGCATTGAGTGAATTGTTTTTTAGCATATTCCATTGTTCTTCATTAATTTCTATAGTCATATTTATGATATCTCCGATCATAATAGTTAAACATTATAATTGCTGAGGAAATACTTTTTTCAAGTATTAAAAATACAGCAATTATTGATATGAATCAATTTTTCCTTCGAGATAATCTCTGTATGTTATGATGTTTTTATTTTTTTTATGCCATTCATTTTCTCTATAAATAGGATAAAAATGATCATATACATATTCCCCATCAGATATTTTTCTCCTCACAAATAATTCATACTTTCTCTCTTTATAAGTGAATTTAATCAAGAAAAAATCTCGAATTGGTTTTAGTGACTCTTCATCAAATTCACTATATATATATTCATAATTTATTTTATCTTTCATTAAATTTAAAAAATCTATCATTCCTATGTTTTTTAATGCCAAAAGATCACTAAATTCTCTTGAGTTATCGATTTCATCCTGTAATGCTGTTGTTATGCTCAACATTTGCAATGTATTTAGATCTTCAATAGGAGTGAACTTTTTATTAATCAAGAAAAAGTCGCTGACTTTAATATACTGAGAAGTAGATAACCACTCACTGGCATCAAACCAAACTTTTTTATTAGGGTATTCTGATGAACTTTCATCATATGATGGAACAAGTACCGCCATTTGGTATTTTTGAGTATACATATAATAACTTCCTGATAAAATAATGAAAAAGATAATTATAAGAAAAAATTTTCTTTTGGATTTCTTCATGCTTTCCACTCGGCAGATTTATAATTTTGTAAACCTTCCTTTAATCCTATAGGTGTATCACCTGTTTTAGGTAATCGCCAAGAACCATTTGGTGCAATTGGACCACCATCATCTTTTTCATTAAGATCTCTTGTTGTTACATCCTGATTACGTTTTTTCATCACATCATAATCCTTTGGTTTTTCTGGTGGTATAATATTTTTATTTCCTTTGCTTAATTCATTATTATAAACTCTACGTTCTGCTTCATATTTCTCTATCACTTTACTATATTCTTTTGCTTCTTTAGTTTCTTTCTCAGAGCCATAAATACCTATATAAGAAGAACGCCGCTCAAGTGCTTGAACCTCAACATCCCACGCATTTGCCATTCGTTGAGCAGGGCTTTTATCCTGCCCAGCGTCCGGTATTTCTGTAAAATCTCCGGGATACCCGTTATCAACTGAAATACCGGCTCGACAAGCATAAGTTGTAATTTTGGCATCAAAATCAAATATCGATTCATGCACTTTTTCAATCTCCTTTGATCCAAATAACCCTCCTTCTACATTATCTCCCTGATAATGAAAAGTGACATTATCAATAATGCCATGGGCGAAAATTACCATTTCTTTAATAAGCCTTTTCTTTTCCTTTCTTTGGTTCAGAAAATCGATAAGTCCTTGTTTGTTTCTCACATAGATAATACGTCCACCTAATGTCTTAGTATAATCATTAATTCTTTTAATATCCTTTTGTGTATATCCCTGCTGAAAGACCACCATAATACGTTGCACTGCCTGATCTTTCTGACTTTCTTTAGGAAAAAGTTGTAACTGATGTAATCCGCAATTAATAAAACGATACTGATTTCCCTGTGATTCTTTGAAAAATGATTCGAGCTGAACTGTTCTCTTAGCTGATCCCAGACTAACTTCAGTGGGAAATGTTCTCGCTCCCACCACAGTAATATAATCATAACCACTGATATACAGTTTCTCCGTGATGGGTTCATTGGTATTGGTAATCAGGCTGATTTTTCTTTCTTCAATTTCTTTCAGTGAACCAAAATTCCCGCCTCTTCTTTCATAACTTTTAGCCAGCTTGCCAACCAGTACGGTCACTTCTTCAGGTTGTTGGGTCATAATACGATCCGTTTCGCCTTTTTCATTTGTCTTACCAAACCCTCTGGCGGGGATGGAAATATAGGCATAGGGCACATTACTGACATTAACCTGATTATCAATCGGCAATAATTTTAGCTGATGGCTGAATTTTTGATTACATTTCACGCCCGGATCGCCGACTTTCCCTGAACAGTTGGCAACTTGAGTAGGATGAGTCATTTTACCTTTTTGCTTTTCCATACTTTTGGACGCTTTGTTTTTTAAATCTGAAAAGACCGAAGTGATACTGTTTTTGTCCATAACCATTAATTTCCTTTCACAATGTGATGATTATTCTCAAGCTGATAACGCCACTCTGCAATATCTTTTGTGAATGCAGTCAATTGTTCCGGTGTGAAGATATGCGGAAGTTGGTGCAGAACACGTGGATCGTAAAAACGTAATAATGCGGTTTTTCCGGTCGTTAGCCGGATATTTAACTGTGATTCGAGATGGCGGGTCAGTTTGTCCAGTGACAATGTGGAATACAGCCACGAAACTGACGGAGCCGCGCTTTCCAGTCGTATGAATTTTTCTTCCCATGTCTGAGCCTGACTCATATCAAACAACCACGGCCCGGCAAAGGCGATTTCGGCATCGGGAAATTGTCGAAACAGCGGATTATTTGTGCCCTCAAGGTAAGCCAATTCATCATCAAAGCAACGTTCGTACTGTAAACCATCCACTAACGCATATAATTTCATCTCCGGGCAGGTTTCCCGGTGTTTTTCCCATTTTTCCTTTAATGCGAACATCATCATTATTATTCTCCCCTCATGACCATCAGCGAACCTGCCGCAGCCGCTGCCATCAGGCAGGGCAGGCAAATTTTCTCCAACGGTGTCGTTAAAACGGCTGCCGCCTGAGTCACATTGATAGGCTTCAGTTTATCCAGCATATCCGGCAACTTGCCGCCCCAGCCTGAGCCATTGCCCGGTGCACCACTGCCCATATTTATGGCCGCACTGCTGGTGATCCCGCCGGCATCAATCTTCAAAAAATGCCCGGCAGCCTGAATCGTCAGTTCAGCCCCGGCATCAATCACCACTTTCGCACCGGAACTGAGGTGAATTTCATTGCCACTTTGGGTTAACAGCGCGTCGTCGGTCTTAATATGGAGTTTTTGCCCGGTTGACAGAGAAATGTCATTGCCAGCCTGCACGCGGTACTCATTATCAACGCGCAAATGGGCGTCATTTTTAATGTGATGGGTGCGGTTATGACCAATATTGTGGGTTTCGTCGTTGAGAATTTGCGCGTTGATATCTTTTTGTGCGTGAATAAACACTTCCTCACTGCCTTTTGCATCCTCAAAGCTCAGTTCATTAAAGCCTTTCCCCTTGTGGGTCTTGGTCTTGAAGGTGGTGCGGGTTTTGGCGGCGGGTAAGTCCAGCGGCGGGCGGTTCAGGTCGTTGTAGACGCATCCCGTGACGAGCGGGCGGTC